>NZ_JBBMFF010000223.1:0-28860 GCF_040096185.1 Faecousia intestinalis
AAGATAATGCGGAAGAACATAGAAATCAATCAAATCAAGCCCTGCATCATCTTCTTGTGAGTAGTCCTCCGGCTTTTTATCCATTTGTTCAATATATTGGATAGTTGGAGCGCATATAATCGCACCCGCCGATTCACCGATCATCAGTTTTCCTTTTGCCAATTCCTGCTTCAATAGCTCATCCGTTCCCGTTTTACGGAGCTGGTCCATAAGGAAGAAAGAATTTCCACCAGTAAAATATATCACATCCGCATCTTCAAAAACGGACTGTATCGTTAAATAAGCCTCCGTTGAAATATCAATTTCCGTTACGGCTGCTCCCAGTTTATTGAATAGCTTTCGAGCCGAGCCGACATAACCGGTATAGCCTTCACGCAGCGAAGCTGTGGGAATAAATGCGACTTTCTTGTTATCAATTTCTTCTTTTATCAAACTTCCTACACTTGAAAAGTGCGAACATAAAAACAGTTTCATCCATATCCTCCTTAATAAATTCGATTTGTACTCTTTTCAAAGTCCAAGTCCGTCAACCCATGCCGCAAGCTCCTGATGCCCGACGCTGCCCTTGAAGACCTTGCCTTCCAGCAGCTTTGCGCCTTTGCAACTCGGCGCAAGTCGCTCGTTCGTCTTGCCAATGTTGCTTCCGCCGGAGGTCGCAAACGGGATGATCGTCTTGCCGGTCAGGTCATAGCTCTCAAGAAACGTATTGATAATCGTCGGCGCGACATACCACCAGATCGGGAAGCCGACAAAGATTGTGTTGTAATCCTTCATATTATCCCGCTTCGCGGCAATCTCAGGACGGGAGGCAGGATCGTTCATCTCAATCGTGCTGCGGGCTTTCTTGTCCATCCAGTTCAGATCAGTTTCCGTGTAAGGCACCTTCGGCTCAATCTCAAAGATGTCCGCGCCGATTGCCTCTGCCAGCGTCTCGGCAACCTTCGCGGTCACGCCGAACGCAGAAAAATATGCTACAAGTTTATTGCTCATTGTGTTCTTCCTCATCAATCTTTTCATTTCCTTCATTCAGCATGAAGTATAGCAACGCTTCCAGCAATGTTGCCATATAGTGAAGCGACCAGTTTTCTTCCGGCTCTTTTGCCATCTTATCAAGTACGGCTCGAAAAGCCGTGGTACGGTCAATCCTTGTTTCCTCATCAATGCGGTCAAGTATGCCCTTCATTTTCAGAGCAAGTTCTTTTTCCTCGTCAGAAAGCTCCGGTATGCCAAGTAGCGCAGATAGTTTCTTGTCCTGCATAATAGCATCGCATTCGATGTATGACTTGTGTTCGGCTGACATCAATTCTTCAAAGTAGTTGATAAAAATATGAACGCGAATGCCACCTTCTTCGTCCGGGGAGAAGCAGACGGTTTGCGATTTTTCTGCAATTTCTTTCAAAAATGCAAGGTCTTCTGAGTCATCGAACTCCGCAAACGGAAGAAACATATTGATTTCCGCGTGCCAACGATGATAGTCCACCATTCCCTTGATATACCCGCGGTGTTGCTTGACAAACGAATCACAGCGTTCCAGAAGATACTCGTAGTTCTTCTTGTCCTCCGGTACAATGATCTTTGGTATCTTGTCCATTGCTTCGGAGTACGCTTTCAGCATACCCCCATTGACCGCGCGGTCAAACACCTCATCGCACCATTTATCGTATTCGACAGACTCGGTTTCCCGGTAATCCTTCTCAAAGATAATATCGTCCATTGCGTTACCCCTTTATGATTTTCTCAAGCTGCATTTCGGTCGCGTTAGGCAGACGTGATTGCAGATGTTTTAGAATGCGCTCTTTGGATTCCTGCGGGTCTCGCTGATAGGCGGAGGTGATAAAGTCGTACCCGAAAAGCTCTTCCGGCGTCGCATATTCTGCCACACCCCAGCCATAAGGTCTTCCGTACCTGTCCTGCATATAGACAAAATCCGCAATGCAGACATAGCTCTGCATTTGCAGTCTCGTGATACACGTCTCAAAGCCGGTGTTGCCGCCCTTGCGGTAGTTCAGAGCCTCTTTCAGGCGTTTGGAAAGCATCCCGCCTTCACCGCCTATGGCTTCATAAAGCTCCTTGTCCTTGTAGGACGCCAAGCCGTCATCCCAACGGGCGTCAAAGTCATAGCCGTCACGCCGGAAGTTCGCAAAGTCCGGAATCCACTCCCGACTCACAAATCCAGCTTTCTTGTTGAAAAGTTTGCCGTAGAGACATTTGCCGCTCCGCGCAGCCGGACCTTTCCATTCCCACGGACCATCTACATCATCCGCAAACCATAACTCAGGTGGGCAAAGTTCCTCGATGGAGAAGCCGTGAATCTCATTCCGAAAGAAGGGCAGAAAGCCGTATTGCTCAACAGCGGCAATCAAGTCATCGGCACTATGCAGTTGTCCGACATCTCGCTCTGACATTACTCTGCCTCTTCAATCACGCCATAATCAATCAGGATATTTTTCTCCGCATACTGCGGGTAAACAATACCCATCATTTCATACTGATAACGTCTCACGCGGCGATGCTCCTGAACCGGCTCCGGTGCATACGCAGCGGTTTCACAGTGCGCATATTCCGGCATTTCCGCAAGATCATCCCGAACGGCACGGATAAGCGCGTTTGCCACATCATCAATGCTTTTGCCGGTTTCCACGGCAACCAGTTCGTGCTTCCGGACTGCCTTGTCCAGATTACCGGGGGAGCGAAACAGCTTGTATTTCATATCATTGCCCGTCCTTTCTCTCTATCGGTCTATCTATTCTTCCTGAAATCTGTTCTTTAGGGACGCAATCATCGCTTGTGCGGCGATGCTCAGATACAAAACTCCAATTTCATAGATAAATTCGCGGTCGATCACGATAAAGCATTCTCTAATGTGTGTGAAAACCAGTTCCAGCAAGTCCCTGTACAGTGGATCATCAAAGGGCTTGAACCGTGCAAACTTGCTTTTGGCAGCGTCCCATGTCATGGACGCTTCGCCCTCAGCACTGGTCATCACCTCGCAGAGAATCATGCTGACGCCCATTTTCCCGCTGCCGGTCAGGAGTTCTCCTTCGTAATAGCTGAGAAGGTCTTTCTTACGTCGGAGCGGAATCATATCACAGTTGTCATCAAGCTCAAATGCAATCAGCTCCGCAGCGAGTTCCCGCCAGACCGCATATCCGGCGTTAATGGTTCCGTCCTCTTCGCGGCTGATGGTATCGTCCATGCAGTATCGTTCATAGAAGTTATCCCCGCCAAGCTCGTTGCGGGTGCAGAAGATATGCGCCAGCTCATGCAGAAGAATGTGCTTCAACTCTGCCGGATAACGCGCAATGTCTGTCCGCAGAAGGATTCCATCAACGCCGCCTCCTTTACCGACGAAGGCAGAGGCATGAAAGTCAAAATAGCCGTCCTCTGTATAGCGGTCTTCCAGCCGATCAGGGAAATACTGCTTGCAGAACTGCTCAAAGACTTCCTGCTGGTTTTCCGCCTGAAAGCAGCACAGCACAAGGTTGTCCTCGCTGAACTCTGCCCCCAAGCGTTCGTTAAAGATGGAAGCGGCATAGAAAAGGGCTTCTTTATAGTCGTTATCGTTCATCTAATTACTATCCTTCATCCTCATTCAACCCTCCGGTCTGACATTTTTCAGGAAGTCAGAGTGCGGTACATAAGGCAAGTTGAGCTGCCAGCCCATGCGGTTCAGCTCGTTGAGCTTGATCAGCATCAGGTTGATGTTTGTTCCCATTGCAGCCGAGAGCTGCACCACATCGTAGTCCTGCTTCATCAGGTCAATCAGCTCATCATCGTCAATGATCAGGTGTGAGGCAAACGCATTCGCCTCATATTCGTGTTTTGTGCGCATATCGAACAGCACGAACTCCGGGAGCGGTTCGTTTCCTTTGGCAAGATCACGGTGAAAGGTATCATGCCCGATCTCGTGACCGCAAACCATTTGCATGATCAGATACTCCATGTTGGAGTTCAGAAGAATATGCCGCTCTTTATGGCGGTAGGTGTACATTCCGAGCAGATCGTTCAGATTGTCAAGAAAATGGAGATGAATGCCCAGCTCACGGGCAATCTTCAAGGTATCTCTTGTTCCACAGCTTTTGACAATGCTGTTCGCCTTTTTGTATATTTCCTCGGAGCGAATTATCACGGGACCTTCACCCCTTTCATGTTGAAAACAGTCAAAGTAAATCCGTCAAGAAACCGAGACGCAGACAGTTATTCCTCTGCGTCCGTACCGGTCTTCTTGTATTTCTTCGGCGTGTATTTCTCAACATTCCGGGCTTTGGATTCCCAATATATATCCTGCAACGCCTTCATCACCGCATCCTTGTCCTGCTCAGACAGCGTACCGCCCGCAAACAAGCCGGACATCCCTTCAATCAGGTCCTTTGCCTGTTTCATGCCACGGGAGCCGTACTGCTCGGATGCCTGAACCACAAACTCTTCGTCCTCGGTCAGCAGATAGTTCACATCCACCTTGAAGTATTCCGCGATTTTTCTGTAAGCGTCCTTGGTACGGGGAAAGGAAATGCCGTTCTCGTACCGGGTAATCATACGCCTGTTGATCCCCAGTGCATCGGCTACTTCCTGCTGGGTCAGCTTCCGCTTCTCCCGTTCAGCCTTGAATTTCTCTCCAAACGTCATTTTGGTAATCACTCCTGTTCACAAAAAGTTTGCGACATCAAATTGCGCAAGTCTATTGACAAAGGCACTTGAAGTGCGTATAATAATGACTGAGCAATCCAACTACTCATAGTATATCTTGAATTGCTCATCCTGTCAAGGGGCATGAGTAGTTGTACACGAAAAAGTTACATCTTTTGAGCAGTTCAAATGGACAGGCATTTATGCTGCCGAAGATTATCCGTACCGGCATACACCGGTATGAGGGAACAGGAGTGAGAAAAACAGAAATGGCTACACAGTACAGAAAAGCATACGTCCCGGTTACGCTGGATGTGGACAAGGAGGGGGCAATCCTCCCTCGCCTTATCTGGTGGGACAACGGTGTAATCTTTCAAATCGACCAGATTCTATACAAATGCCGCGCCACATCCAAAAAGGTTGGGGGCGGAGGCATCCGTTACACAGTTCAGATTCGCGGAAAGGAGTCATTTCTTTTCCACGAAGGAGACAAGTGGTTCGTCGAAGCAAAGGAGGACAACTGCTCATGATTTTATCCCAGCGCCAACTTGAAGAAATTGCAGCCTCAACAACGAAGGACTTCAACCGGTTCTTTTTCGGGGATGAGGCGGACAAGCCCGACCGATCAGCTTTGCCAACACCCATTGATCAGTTTGCAAAGAACTATCTCGGTCTTCGCGTATCATTCGCCCGTCTCTCGCCGGACGGAAGCATCTGCGGTGTCACTGCCTATGCCGACACTGAGTACAAGATCACGGAACTTGGTATTACGCGCACACTGGCTTTGAAGCGTAATCAAATTATCTTGGACGAGAGCTTCATTCGATCCGGCAACGTGCAGCGGCTCTGCGCCAAGCGCAGATTTACCCTTGCCCACGAGTGCGCCCATCAGATTCTCTTCCAACTGGAATCGGAAGAGGTAAAGGCGTCCTGCGAAATGAAATATTCCGCACGGACAGCCTATACGCCGCGAGAGCTGAAAACCCGCGAGGACTGGAACGAGTGGCAAGCAAATGTCTTGGGCGCGGCGATCCTGCTTCCTCAAAAAGAGGTTGACCTGGCAATGCGTCGGTTTGCAGAAACGCCGCTGATCAATTACGAGGGGAGGTATTCGTATGGTGATCACTTAACGCTGCGCCTTTTCTGCCGGTTGTTCGGTGTCTCCAAGACAACGGCGTCTATCCGCCTTCGTCAGCTCGGCTACATGGTAGATCGTCCATTCAGTGAGTATGTTGACCCATTGGAGGTGTGGTAATGAAGAGAGCATCCATTCGGGTTCAGGAACCGACGCCGGAGCTGATCGAAAAAATCCGCAGGGCAAGAGTTGCCATTTCCCAGCAGAAGCCCCGATACCTGAAATGTCCCTATTGTCAGCATAATGCCATTGCTGTCTACGAGGACACGAGGGGTCATGTAGAATCCAAGTGCAAGAAATGCGGGCGGATCACAGTCTTTGATGTGCTGAATATGAGAAGACTGCGACCGCGTACCAAGTAAGAACCGGAGGACAAGCCTCTGTTCTAAAATAAAATATATGTCATAGCTGAGCTGTGGAGCCGCCTGATAGGTGAAGTCATCCTAATGCCGCATGAGACAGAGTTTAATTGCTCTGTTTTATCGGCATGGGATTCAAACCTCACCGTCATGCGGCTCTTTTTCTGTCTTCACCCTTCCCGCTGCTCCCGCGCAGCGGAAAGGATGAACAATGAAAATCCCTAAGACCCCTATCGCGTTCGATTACGACCTCTGGACTACGGAGGACGGCAAGTGCATGGTGCGCGTGAAACGAACCGGCGAAGTTTCCGAGGTTGACCGCAAGGTTATGAGAATCCTTCGCGCAGAGGAAAAGCGGATCAGACGCTCGTATGGCTCTGACAACACCTCTGAGGATGAGGACGGCGCAGAGAAAATTTCTGATACCGTGCTGTCCCTTGACGCTATGCCGGAGGACGATGTGAAGTCCGCTGCATGGCTGGCAGACTCCCGCGACTGCATGGAGGAACTGATCACCGCCCTCAAAGAGAAGGAGCTTCTTTCCATTCTGACCGAGAAGCAGCGCGAATTGTATCTTGCGATGACCCGTGAAGGACTGACTCTTCGAGAGTTTGCCCGAAGGAAAGGCATCGGCATCAGAGCTGCATTTGACCTCAAAGCAGCGGTGCAGAAAAAATTTCAAAGAATTTTTTGAGCGGTACTCAACAAACGGCAAAAAGATGTCCGTTGTAAAGTGAAAGGGTCAATCAGACCACTTCACTGCTCCTTGAAAACTGAATAGTTCAGTGCTGCGGATCTTTCCGCTTCTGCGAAGCAACACAGCTTCCGACGCCAAGACCTCCCGAAAGGGAGTGAGCGACCTCCGGAGAGCTATAACAGTCGTGTGGTGCGGCTGCTTGCGACGATGCAGATGCCGGGTATAATGATACTTCCGTCTTTTCTTTGAATGGGCGGCTCGGAGCGATCCTCGGAGGGGTGAGAGTCCCATGATACCGATTGACCATTGGTAGTCCGCAGCATTCCCGGAACTGCAAAGTTCTTCTGGCAGGGGCGCGAGCTGCAAATATGCCGGACAATGAAACAAACCCAAAAGAAACTTACTATATAGTTTCAGGATGAAAACTATGTGGCAGGGTATCTTCACAAGATGCTCTGCCATATCCTTTTGTCCTGAATATTTCACGAAACAGGAGGTGCTTAGAATATGATGGGCATTGAAACAATGAAAAGCGTCAGTCCGAAAACGGTTGACCGAAGCACACTCGTTCAGAGAAGCAGCATCCGGCTTGATCCTGCGGCACCGCGAGAGGACAGGCTGAGGGAGTTCATCAAGCAGATCAGAAATCCCTATTGTTATCTGGACGGGAAAACTGTGGTGAAGATCAGCTTCGCCGCGACGGACACGACAATGGAAGATTGTCTGGAACACTATCTGAGAGGTCTCTGATTTATGAACAGTCTGAATCTTTTCACCCGGTTCTATGGACAAGCGATTGAGCCTGTGGTATAATGAAATCGGTCAAAAAAGAAGAATACGGATTAAGCCGCTTGCCCTGATGGTCATGTGGCGTTTTCGTGTTTCTCTTCATAAGAGTTGAGGCAAGCCTTCGTCTTTCTGATTTGATGTACCACACCAAACAGAAAAACGGAGGTTATTTTTATGCCAGACAAGGTTTACCGCACGGCGATCTACTGCCGTCTGTCCCGTGAAGATGGAGACAAAGTAGAAAGCAACTCCATCGCCAGCCAGAGAGCCATCTGCGAGGACTATATCGCAAGGCATGAGGATTTGGAGCTTGTCTGTGAGCCGTTTGTGGATGACGGTTACAGCGGCGTTTCCTTCAATCGTCCTCAGTTCAAAAAGCTGGAAGAGGCAATCCGCAAGGGTGCGCTTGACTGCATCGTGGTCAAGGATCTCAGCCGCTTCTCAAGAAACTACATCGACGGCGGGCGCTACATTGAAAAGATTTTCCCGCAGCTTGGCATTCGCTTCATCGCAATCAATGATGCGTATGACAGTCTGACCGGTGATCCGCAGTCCGACTCCTTTGTTATCCCGTTCAAAAACCTGATTAACGATTCTTACTGCAAGGACATCTCCATGAAAATCCGAAGCAGTTTGGAAGTCAAACAGAAAAGTGGTGAGTTCGTCGGCTCGTTCGCGCCTTACGGCTACATGAAATCGCCGGAGAACAAAAACCAGCTCATCGTGGATGAAGCGGTCAGCGAATATGTGCAGATGATCTTCTCCATGTACAAGGACGGGTTCTCCATTGGGCGCATTGCAAAGCGTCTGAACCAAATGGGCGTCCTGTCCCCGATGGAATACAAGCATTCCGCCGGTGTGAAGTTCGATACCGTCTTCAAAACCGGCGATACCGCAAAATGGACGTACAAAGCCGTCCAGCGTATTCTCACCAACGAGGTTTATATCGGCGTTCTGGCTCAAGGCAAGCGCGGCACTCCCAACTACAAAGTCCGCGTCGTGAAGAGCAAGGATGAATCCGAGTGGGTCAAGGTTGAGAACGCGCATGAAGCTCTTGTGTCCTACGAGGACTTCATGGCAGTCAAGGTCATGATGCAGCGGGATATGCGCTGCTCACCCGATCAAAACGAAGCACACCTGTTTTCCGGCTTCTTGTTCTGCGGAGACTGTCAGCAGCCAATGATCCGCAAGACCGTCCCGTCGAAGACGAAAAAGTATATCTACTACGTCTGCTCCACCAATAAGCACACCCGGACGTGCAGCCCGCACAGCATCGCCGCAAAAGAGGTTGAAGAGAAGGTCTTCCGTGCCATTCATGACCAGATCGAGCTTGTCATCAATCTGGAACACGCGCTTGCGATGATAGAACGGCTTCCGTCTCAGAGCCGTAAGGCTTTCAATTACGAAGCTCAGATCGCCAAAATCGAGGAAGAGATTGAACGGTACCAAAAGCTCAAGCTGGGGCTTTACGAGAACTTCATCGGCGGCGTCATTGATAAATCGGAATACTTCGAGTTCCGCAGCAGCTACACCAAAATCATTGAGGACAAACAGGAGGCACTTCTGCGGGTCAAAAAAGAAATGAAGCAGACGGTGACAACCGGCACGACCGAACGGAACTGGGTAACGCTTTTCAAGCAGTATGAAAACGTCGAAGAACTGAACCGCCGTGTGCTGATGTCCCTTGTTGACCGCATTCTGATTCACGAAAACCATGCAATCGAAATCGTCTTCAAATACAGGGACGAATACCAGCAGACGCTTGAATACGTTCTCGGCTATGCCGATGAACTGGATATTGCCGTATAAAGGAGGGATGAGCAAATGGCAAGAAAAAGCAGAAAGCAAATTGCAGTCGAAGAGCCGGTTATCGAATCTGTCTCTTCCGAGGTCTTCTCAACAGCCATCTATGCCCGTCTTTCCGTTGAAAACAGCGGCAAGTCCGAAAAGGTGGATGTCATCGCAAATCAGATTGAGATTTGCAAGTCGTACATTGCAGAGCGTCCCTACCTGAATCTGATAGATACCTATGTGGATAACGGACGAACGGGTACGGTTTTTGACAGACCGGAGTTCAACCGTCTGATGAACGACATCCGCACCGGCAGGATCAAGTGCCTTGTGGTTCGTGATCTCAGCCGGTTCGGGCGTGACTACATCGAGGCAGGAACCTATCTGGAACGGGTCTTTCCGCAGGTCGGGCTTCGGTTTATCGCCATCAAAGAGAACTACGACAACTTTGATACGGACGGCTCCGGCGAAAGTCTCATCATCCCTCTGCAAAACATGATCAACACCCTCTACTCGAAGGACATCTCCCGCAAGGTTTCTACTGCGCTCAAGGCACAGATGGAAAGTGGAGAGTTCAAGAAGCGCAATCTCCCGTATGGTTATCGCTGGGATGAAGAACACAGCAATATGGTCTTCGATGAGGAAACCGCACCGATTGTCCGGAAGATTTTCCAATGGAAGATTGAAGGGCTGTCCCTTCCTGCGATTGCAGACCGGCTTGATGCAATGAACGCGCCCAATCCGGAGTTTCAGAAGTATCAGGTCGGCGTCCGCACAGGCAATGCTACGGCAAAGAAGATTTGGAACAAATCTTCACTGACTACCATTCTGGATAATCCCCATTACGTCGGAGATACCGTTCTCGGACGGACGCTGAACGCCATCTACAAGGGCGTCAAGAATCAGCACATTGACCGTGAGGAATGGATTGTTTTTCCCAATACTCACGAGGCGATTATCTCCCGTGAGGACTTCCAGAAGGTACGAGAAATGCGGAACGCTGCTGCAAGGACAAGGGTTGAGAAGATGGAGCGCACGGAAGAAATCCGCGCTACGCTGATCAATCTCTTTGAAGACAAAATCGTCTGCGCAGACTGCGGCAAAAAGCTCTACTTCCATCGCAAGCGCGTTGACAAGCGCAAGGACGGCGCATGGTACGCCTTCTATGAGTGCAGTTCATCCGTCAAGCGCGGCAATCTCTGTACGCCACACTATACGCGGCAGGACAAACTCGAAGCCGATGTGCTTGCGGCGATCCAGCTTCAAGTCAAGGCGGCTCTCAATTACGACAAGCTGCTTGCCAAACTGAGAAACAGCGAAGGTGAACGCAGCATCCGAGATCAGCAGAATGCGCTCATTACAAGCCTGAATCTGAAACTCAGCGGTATTTCCAAGAAGCGTACCCGTCTCTATGAGGACTTCACGGAAGGCGTTCTCGATGAAGAGGAATACGCCTTTGCCAAGAAAGCCTACGATGAGCAGTATGTCGATCTTTCACGGCGGTTGGATGAAGCGGTTCAGCGGAAGGTAAAGTTTGCCGAGGCAATGTCCGAGGACAATAAGTGGCTCACGCTGATGAAATCCGTCAGCGGTGCAACGATGCTCTCTCAGGAGTTGGTTGACGAGTCCGTAGAGCTTGTGAAAGTCCATGAGGACGGCTCAATCGAGCTGGTCATGAAATACGGCGATATTTACGCTCTGACCGTTCAGAGTATCAAGGAAGTGCAGGAGGCGATGTAAATGAGCAAGGAATACAACATCGGCATCTACATCCGCCTCTCAATGGCTGATGAAGATACCGGTTATGGCAGCAAGGCGGAAAGTGACAGCATCGGCAACCAGCGTATGCTCATCAATCGCTTTCTCGACAATCATCCGGAGTTGTCTCACTGTCAGCGGTCTGAGTTTGCGGATGACGGTTATACCGGCACGAACTTTCACCGTCCTCAGTTCACGCAGATGATGGAGAAGGTCAAGCGCGGCGAAATCAATCTGATCTGCGTCAAAGACTTTTCCCGCTTTTCTCGTGACTACATTGAAACGGGAAACTATCTGGAATGCACTTTTCCATTCATGGGCGTCCGCTTTATTTCCATCAACGACGGCTATGACAGTGACGATTACAAAGGCACAACGGGCGGCCTGGAAGTGGTTATGCGCAGCATCATCTACGCCGCATACAGCAAAGACCTTTCCGTAAAGACCACATCGGCAAAAATCCAGATGATGAAGCAGGGCAAGTATGTCGGTGGCTACGCCCCATACGGCTACGTCCTGCATCCCACCATTCGGAACAAACTTGCCGTAGACCCGGAGGCGGCTGATGTGATCCGTCGTATTTTCCGCGAGGCGCTGGAAGGCAGCAACACCTCTCAGATCGCCCGCAGCCTGAATGATGACGGCATCCCGACGCCGGGGCAATACTTCAAGAGCAAGCATCCCGACAAGAAGAAGTTCAGTAACATGAGCGAGAAAATCAGTTGGGAAACCGTGATGGTCTATAACATCCTCAAAAACCTTGTTTACACCGGAACACTGGTCAGCCGCAAAATGAAGTCCTGCGGTGTCGGCTCAAAAAAGCGTGTTGTCAATGAGCCGATTATCGTAGAAGGAACGCATGAAGCTATTATCAGCAAGGAAGACTTTGAGCTTGCTCAGAAGGTCATTCGAGGCGGAGGACGGAATCCCACGCGCAAGCAGCATGACTATCCGCTCAAGGGACTCGTCCGCTGCGGTAACTGTAAACGTGCTATGACACGCCGAAAGAACAAGGCTGGCATTCGGTACTTCCAGTGCATTCACTCGGTCAACAACGGAAACACAGACTGTCCGGTTGGCAGGAGCTTTCCGGAAATGGATATTGAGAAGGTTGTCTTCCATGCCCTTACTCAGTTTCTTGCTTTGGCACAGAAGGAAGCAATACAGAACCGCGAAGTCGGTGATCTGCGGAAATCTGCCATCAAGGAATGTGCTGATAAAATCCGCACTCTGCAAAAGCAGAACGAGCAGCACAAGGCGTCCAAGCTGAGGCTCTACGAGAAGTATGCAGCCGGAAGCATCACGAAGGAGGCGTACATTCAGCAGAAGGCGGCAGCGGATGTGAAGATTGCTGAAAACGATGGAGCAATCCAGCGCAGTCACGAGCGAATGAAGGAGCTTGACTCCGAGACCGCCTGTTCAGATGAAAAGCTGGACGCGGTCTGCGAACAGTACGCCGACTGCAAAGCTCTGACCTATGAGCTGACCCACGCATTCATTTCTGCGGTCTACATTTACGATCTTGACAACATAGAAATCGTCTGGAGGTTCAAGGACTTCCTCACTACATCAGAAGGAGAAGCCAAATGAAAGTATTTCTTTATATCCGCGTTGCCTGTGCGGATCAGCTTGCGGCAGCAGACCAGCGGGAAGAGCTGGAACGCTATGCGAAGGACAAAGGCTATGAGGTGGCTGCTGCTGTGGCGGCAGACGGCATCTCCGGCGTCCATACGGAAGGTATCATGAACTTCCTGCTGAACGAAGCCAAGCGTCAGGACATCGGTACGATCCTCACCCGCGACACCTCGCGAATCAGCCGGGACACTTCCTCTTTCATGAGGTTTGAGCGAAAGTTCCGGGAGAACGGCATCCGGTTCGAGTATCTGTCCAAGCCTGACAACGAGCTTCCGGTCACTCCGATGATGGAGGCATTTGCGGCGGCGTATAAGAAGCGTCGCACAAAGAACGGCACAAGAGCATAGAGAAAACGCAAGCCGTTCACGGGTGGTTGTCCACCTATGAACGGCTTGTAAATTCTCAAAATTTTTTTAGTCCCTACTTGACACAAGAAGACCTTTCCCGTCTTGGCAGAAACTATCTGAAAACGGGCGAACTCATAGAGATTGTATTTCCCGAAAACGGAGTACGCTATATCGCGATCAACGACGGAGTTGACACAGCGCGGGAGGATAACGAGTTTACCCCCTTGCGGAACTGGTTTAACGAGTTTTACGCCCGCGACACAAGCAAGAAAATCCGCGCAGTTAAACAGGCACAGGCGCAAAAAGGCGAGCGCGTCAACGGGGAATATCCATACGGCTATATCCCAGACCCGAACAACCGCCACCACCTTATACCCGACCCGGAAACCGCGCCGATTGTCAAACAGGTTTTCGCTATGTTTGTTAGCGGCGTGCGTATGTGCGAAATCCAAAAATGGCTTGCGGAAAACAAAGTCTTGACGATTGGAGCGTTGCGCTATCAGCGTACAGGACAGGCGCGGTATCAGCGGGCAATGATCGCCCCCTATACTTGGCCGGACAAAACGCTCTATGACATATTAGCAAGGCAGGAATATTTAGGGCATACCATAACCGCGAAAACTCACAAGGTATCCTACAAGTCGAAAAAGACCCGGAAGAACGAAGAAGAACAACGCTATTTCTTCCCAAACACCCATGAGCCGCTTGTTGACGAGGAAACCTTTGAACTTGCGCAAAAGCGGATTGCTACCCGCCACCGCCCGACAAAAGCAGCGGAGATTGATATTTTTTCCGGCTTGCTGTTTTGCGCTGGTTGCAGACATAAGATGTATTACCAACAGGGCGTAAATATCGAGCCGCGCAAGTTTTCCTATTCTTGCGGCGCATGGCGCAACAGGGCAAGGACAGGCAGCGAGTGTACCTCTCATTATATCCGCAAAAACGTACTTCTTGATTTAGTGCTGGAAGATATGCGGCGGGTTTTGCGGTATGTTAAGGAACACGAACAGGACTTTATCTGTAAAGCTACCGAGTACGGCGACATGGAAGCGAGAAAGGCATTAGCGCAGCAGCAAAAGGAACTTTTCAAAGCACAGGCGCGTATGACCGAACTTGACACGCTTTTCCGCAAGCTGTATGAGGACAACGCATTAGGCAGACTGACAGATGAACGGTTTGTGTTTCTAACTTCCGGCTATGAGGACGAAAAGAAATCCCTTGCCGCAAGGATAGACGAGTTACAACAGCAGATCGCAACCGTTACCGAGCGAAAAAGGGATATATCAAGGTTTATTCAGATTGTCGGGAAATACAGCGACATACAGGAATTGACCTATGAAAACGTCCATGAGTTTATCGACCGTATTTTGATACATGAATTAGACCGGGAAACCAACACCCGGAAAATCGAAATCCATTATAGCTTTGTCGGACAGGTTGATACCGAGCAGGAGCCGACGCAAGTTGTCAACCATGACCGCCGCAACATGGTAGATGTAAAAAGTATCGCTATCTAACCCCAGCAAAGTTCGTCCCCGTATAACCGTCATCCACCAGAATTTTCAGGTTTGTATACCCGTGGTCACGGGCATATCGGGTTAAATACTCTCTCTGATTTGCGATACTGTTACTCTCGCCTTCCTGGGCATCCTCGTTGCTCAGACGGCAATAGAGAATGGTAATTTTCTGCTGATCCAACATAATATCCTCCTTCGGTGGTTGGTCAGCCGACAGTACCGTTGTGCATATTGGAATTATATCATGCTTTTGTGTCGCAGTCATTAACAAATCACCCCCTTGTCAGAAAAAATGAGCCGTTTTACCTTGTCGGTAAGTGGCTCATTTCCATCACACTCCGTTTCAATCACATACCATGTGTTTCCGATCTTGCACTCAATGGTTTTGCAGAAAGAGGACTGTGCCGCTTCCCAACGCTTGCGGCATTCTTCCAGAAAATCAATAGGCGGCTCAAAAATCGGATCGAAGCAGGAGTAAATATCAATATAGCCGATGGCATCGTTGATTTCTTCCATCGGGGCATCTTCCATAATCATCTTGTTAATTTCATCTACGGTTTTCTTCATAGGCAAATAGTTCCTTTCTTAAATTTCCATGTCCTGTCCACGATTGCGGGCAGGGTGTTTGTGTTCATACAGTTCCTTTCCCCTGGCGAGGATGGCATTGATAAAAGCCCAGACCTTTTCAGATGCAATCTCAATCGCATCCAGGAAAGGCTGGGCTTTTTGTTTCAGCTCCTCATAGTCTTTGTTCAGTTTTTCAAAACGGTCTTTCCATATCTTTGCGTTTTTATCTGCCTGCTCGAATTTCTGCTTGTATTTCAGCTTCTCAGACTTTTCCGCAAAGCTGCTGACCGCATAATCCTTTAGCGTGCGGCACTCATCCGCCGTCATGGTAACATTTCCCGTAATGGGATTTTTCTTGCCCATCGACTCAATCTCATGTGCAGTCATAGCAACAGACTTAGCAGCCTGAGTTTCCTTTTTCAGAGCTTCCAGTTTCTTTTTCTGCTTCTCCGTGGCAGCTTTGGCATCCGCTAAGCTCTGCTCGGCCTGTGCCACCTGTCCGGTCACAGCTTCCAAACGCTGCTGTTCGGCCTGTACCTTGAACTGTGTCACCGTCAGATGTTCTTCGGTGCTGCCACATTCTCCACGCTCTACATCGGTATAACCAGCGTTTCGCATGAAATTGAAAAAGTCATCCTGCAGCACACTGTAGGACGACTTCAAAATCTTTTTCCCTTTTGCGTTCAACATAGGATTTCCGTTTTCATCAAGAACGGGTTTGGATTCCCACTTCTTACTGCGGCTGACCTGTGTGATCGTTTCCTTTACCGTTCCCCGGAGGGATTCATCCTTGCATCGCTTCGACCACAGGATTTGTTTCTCCACCACCGGGATATAAACCACATGAAGGTGATAGTGGTACACATCCTCACCCAGAGCTTCCGACATTGCCCGGTTGCGCTCGTCGGCATGCATTACAGCGGAGAGGATATACTGCTCACCGCCCACAATCTCCACGGCGGCTTTGTAGGCATCGGCATAGAACTGTTTGGCATATTCATAGCCGCCGTGGTTGTGGAAGTAGGCAGAGTTTACATCAAACAGCAGCTCCCCATATTTCACCGCATCGGCTTTCAGACCACGGGTGGAGATAACACCATCTGCAATCATCTGATCGAACATGGCGGCATAGCTGTCGGTAGGTTTCTTGAAGTGGACATTGCGGTGGGTCTGGGTGGTATCAATATCTTGATTGGAGTAGCTGTCTTTTTCTCGCTCGTTATGCTCCTGAACTTTCGCCACATCGTCGAGGGTGGGCAAGTCCTGGTTACGGGCAAAGGTACGGTCAATTCCATCGTTTCTTGCCATAGGTTTTTTCCTTTCTTTCGAGAGTAGCAGACGGGCGGGGCTGCGGGGATGCACTTCTGCGGAAGTGTAATAACCCACTATAACACTTTCATCCATTCTGGCTGCAAAGTGCCGTGGGCTCTCCGAGGGCTCTCCCGAGGGGGAGTGCGGTCACTGCGGTGACCTCTGCTGACCAAGGCAAAATGTCTGCGCCTTTTACCTTGGTCAGCCCGTCTGCATGAAGCTGTTCTGCGGAACATTTCTTGCAGACGATGGCAGCGAAAACCGTATCTTTCACTGCCTGTCCATGGGCAGCACTGCGGTGCGCCTATGGGGACGGGAGATGCGGAGGGCTGTTGCCGGGGTATCACTTCTCCCGTCTTTTCTGCCATACGATGTCGTAACCAAGCACAGCGGCAAGCTCCAATACTTCCTTGTATCGTATACTTTCCCGCTGTAATTTTGCGGACAGGTTGGAAACGCTGTCGCTCCATCCGTACTCGTCCGAGAGCAGGTCAACAACTTCCTGCATGGTCATCCCGGCACGGATGATCTGTGCCTTTATTTCGTTGCGTATATTCATATTGATAAAATCCTCCATAATTCAGTTCATGTGTCGGTGCAACCTCTGCGCTCCAAGGTGGAGTGGATGCACCGAACAGTGAAAAATCTGCAATCTCCGAAATCCGTTCAGAATTTCGCTTGTGATGTCCTGTCCATATATGACCATATCCCACTTTGCCGTTTTGTGTGGTTTGGTCTGGAACAGTGAAAACACCCATTGTTCCGTGAACAGGGTACACGGTTCAGAGAAGCACGATTTCGTGAAATAGTTTCGTCCTGCGGTCAAAAACTTTGCTGTTTCCATTACCATTGATTTTTAATGCCCGAAAACAGGTCAGCTTTGAAAGCTGCTGTTTCCTATAACGGAAGAAAACAGGGGTAAATGCTGCGTACATACGTACAGAGCATGACTGGCAAAATCAATCCCGCCAGTCCTCCGGTACGTACGTACACGGCGAAACATCGTAAAATCCATTTATATGAGGTCTTGCCACAGCTTCCACGCCCATAAAGCCCCACACCCGCCGTCCGGCAGAGTTGGTGATGTTGTTGCAATGCTCCAGATTGAATCTCCCGGCATTGGCAATCATGGCATCGCTGAAGCTACGGGCTTTCAGCGGTGCAAGGGAGTTTTCCTCACACCACATCCGGTAGATTTCATAGAAATCCTTAGAGCTGATGGAAGCATCCGCTTTCAATCGGATGTATCCCTCCGACTCCATGAAATCAAAGATATTGTTGTTGTCACGCTTGACCGCTTCCCGGTTTTTCCGGATACGGTCACTCTCCGTAAACTTAAAGTTGTTGGCAACAAGCCGCTGTAAGCCTTCAAATGCCCACAGGAAGATACCCTCGGCTTCAGCTTTCATCTTCTCTGCAAGGTCAGGATCATCGGCTCTGTCCATGGGCTTTTCTTTGGTGGTCAGCACAAGCTGTCTGCGGTAAAAACCATCGCTGCGATCATATAGGGCTTGCAGATCACCATTGCTGAATGCCAGCAACCGGGCAAACATCCAGCCCTGATAACTCTGCTTGCCCTTGCGTTCCAAGTCCATTTTGCCCTGTGCAGTCACGATGGATTTTACATAGTTGGTCTGACGCAGAGCTTCCATCCGCATATCATCATCCACGCACAGCAGGATGTGTTCCAGATCGGCACGGGCAAAACGGTTTTCAGAAATCTTCCCGATGCTGCCGTCTTTCATATTCGTGCCGAAGATGGTGGACAGCACCGCACCGATTTGAGATTTACCCTCGCCACCGTTGCCTTTAATCACCATCATGCGCTGCCCCTTGTTGGAGGGAATCAGGCAATAGCCGATAAACTCCTGCAAAGTTGGAATGTCCTCGGCGTAAAGCAACCCATCCAGAAAGTTCAGCCAGATCACCGGTGCAGGAGCATCGGGATTATAGCCGACAGGCAGACGGCTTCGCACGATAGCCGGTCTGCCTTCGGTGAAAGTGCCGTTCAAGAGCAGCGTACCGTTGGCAACATGGATGCGATCCTGCTCCGGAGGGAAGTCAGACACCTGCGCTTCCAGTTTCAGCACTTCCAGAATGTTGGTGATCTTCCGTGGGATGTTGTTCACGGCACAAAATTTCAGCTTGTCGTAAATCTCCCCACGCAGAGGAAGGTCATCCGTCACTCGACCATCGGGCGTGAAAAAAGCTCCGTTTGCGAAGATGATTCTGCGCTCATGCAGAAATTCTTCACAAAACAGAGCTTCGTTGATGTTCTGCCCGTCAAACAAGACAGGAAAATTCATATTAGGCGTTTTCCGGTTCTTCGCCACGGTGCGCCACCTCCTTTTTCTTTCGTGCGGTATACTCTTGCAGAAAAGCAATTTTGTCGTCCTGCATCAGCTTGTCCACCAATGCCACCCGTTCTTCCAGATCACCCACCGTCAGCACATCTGCCATATATTCGATATAGCAGTGCATCTGGCAGGCTTCCACAAAACGGTCATCCAGAGCATCTTCCGGTGTCTTGGGTGCGTATCGTATTTTCCAATCTTCCAGCAGATGCAGATAATCCGTCAGCACCCGGAAACACAGCATTTCATTCTCCCGGAACTGACGGATATAGGGACGCTTTGGCTTGACCATAGCTGCGGCAGTGGGCGGTTTCGGGTCAAGCCCGAAGTCCGCAGCCAGCTTTTGCGCTGCTTCATAACTGCTCAGATCGAACAGTCTTGCCATAAGGTCGATTACATCCCCCTTGGCTCCGCAGCCGAAGCAGAAGAAATAATCCTCGTTCAGCTTCAAGCTCGGATGCCTGTCGTTGTGGAACGGGCAGCAAGCCATACCATTGCGGTTGACATTCAGCCCGTAGTGTTTTGCGGCTTGCTTTACGCTGATTGCCGCCTTGATGATTTCATAGATTGTCATAGAAAAACCTCCGTTCATAGTATTTAGAAAGCACGAAACACCCGCCGTGATTGGCAGGGGTTTGGCTCCTTCTACTATGGTTATGCCGGATTTTTCAAAAAACAGGCTAATCGGAGGACAACCCCGTTTCAAAAAACAGGACAACTTATGGATAGATGTAGATTTCTTTACATTAGCATGATAGAATTAAGAAAATGAAAAAACAGGACAGGAGGGGCAAGCATGAACCAAGAACTGATGACATTGGATTTTTGGCAGGATACGGTCATATATGAGGGAAAAACACTTCCTGTCGGCGCTCTTGCCTGTGATGCGCTGAATGTCCCTGCGGATACCATCGCAAAGATGAACGAGCAATGCGAGAAAATCAATCTGCTGCTTGGAATATTAAACGCCGGACAGGATGCTTCTGCACTCTGTCCTATTGCAACGGAAGCTGCTCTGACGATGCTTGATATTCTCAGTCAAACACCGCCGTTCTCCTATATGAATATCTCAAAGCACAGAGAACGGATTGAAAAAGTCTTTACTGTGGACAATGCGCTGAAATATGTGGAGTTTGCCATAAAAGCCGCAACCAATTCTTTGCAATTTGAAGAAATCCAGAACTTTGCCGATGCGATGATGCTCCAACGCTATACCGCAGTTTTCGGGCATCTGGCATACTCCCTTGGGGAATACCAAACGGCCATGCTTGATTTTGCAGAAAAATCAGACGGCAATGAAGCAGAACGCACCGCAGAGGGTTTTGCAAAAATGTTCGGCGACTATTTTCCGCCGGAGTTCTCTATCACGGAGGGCAATGCCTGGATGTCTACTTTGAATAATTCCGTTCAGTATATATCCGTCATCCGTCCCGGCGAAAAAGTTGCGAAGCTGGTCAAGCGGATGCACTATGTATCCTTTGTGGGGATGTTCCGGTCTGATCTCTTTGAGGGCCTGTGTGTTGGCCATGCACCGAAAAAATGCAAAATCTGCGGCAAATGGTTTCTGACCACCAATGCAAGGCACACCAAATACTGCGGCGGCTACGCTCCGGGGGACAAGCTGCACCGCACCTGCCGGCAGATCGGTAACCTGAAAGGCAGAGAACAGCGGGAACTTGCGGACGATCATCCGCTGAAACAGATTTATGAGAAGCGACTGAATACCATAAACCGCTATGTGAAGCGTGGCGCTCTGGACGCTGATCTTGCAGAGGTTATGAAAAAACTGGCGAAAGATAAGATGCTTCGGGCGCTGGGCAATGTCGCTTACGCCAAGGGTGATTATGAAAAAGAAATGGGACAGGCTGCGTTGAAGAAAGAAGCAATAAAAAGAATTTGAATTTAGCTAAGAGGTGAGCAACGTTATGTTAGAAGTAGTATTTAGCGACAGTGCCGCAGGGACTATGGCGGTTGCGATTGGACATAAGGGTTTTTTAGGCGGAGCAACCAGTGTAATTATCTCTGATGGGACAGTTTCAAAAGAAGAAATAGAAAAGTTCCAGCATCAAGCAGAAGAACGGGAGCGTTCTGGTTGGGAGAATGCTATACCGTTGGAAGGAAATCGTAAGGACATAGTTAATCTTCCGCTGGCATTGTCTGTGGGCAACATCTCCGAAGCAGGAATTTGTTTGGAGCGTGAGTCGGCATTATCTTTGCTACTAAGCATACTGCCCGATATGGCATCTGAAATCGTAACTGAACTTCTCAATACATCCCGAAAGAACTATGCTACACTACTGGAAAAAGCACAAAACGGAGAGCCGATTCGTGTTTGGGTCGGACGAGACCCAGATGATGTGTGCGGATTGTATTGGCTTCTGGAACAACTACGACCAATCGGCTTTGAAAAATTGGATATTACCATTGTGGAGCTTCCAATGTGGGAAACAAGACCAGATGGATGCATTGTCCAGTATAACGGTTGGGGAGAAGTTGAACCTTATCACTTGGGACGGATGGCATCTCTTGGGAAGAAGTTGCCAACAAATTACCTTCGTAGTTTGGCTAACCGCTGGAGAGAACTCCAACAGGAAAATTCTCCTCTTCGTGCTGTTATAAACGGCAAACTGGTCAGCGTATCAGAAACTCTGTATGATACATTTATTCTTCGAGAATTGGATACACTGGACGACGAGTTTAGGGAAAGCGTGCTTGTTGGACAGGTTCTTGGAAAGAATCAATTAGGGATCGGTGATGGGTGGATTGCTTTGCGTGTGGAACAATTTATCAAAGAGGGACTTCTGCTCCCAATCACAACTCCTGCACCAAATGCACCTATTTATCACCGTATGTTAAAGAAAATAAAGTAATAAATAACCCATTAGTTGATCACGGGATATTTATGAGTATTACTAAACTGGAAGGAGGTGCGCTATGCTGAATGATTTTTCATGGAATATGACCGGATACATACCGAAACACGCTGTCAATCCATCCGATGATGGCATCCCACCCTATGTGGCAGAGCGCATCTTCCAACTGGAACCGGAACCGCCAGCGGTGGACAGTCTGAATGAATATATCCTGTCTGCTTTGCGGGAAAAGAATTTGCTATATTTTTCGTTCTTTCTGCACCACTACGAAACGCAGCTCAACAAGCGCATCAAAGGCTTTCTCAGTGTGGACGGCGGCAATCTGTACGACACAGACCGATTTATCGATATAAAGATCTCCTGCCGGGAGCAAATGCTCCAAAAGCTGATGGACTATGATCCTGCCAAGGGTGCGGAGTATGCTACATACATCTATCCGTTCATCTGGGATTCTATGCTCCGTTTCCGCATGGGCGAAGAAAAATGGTCGGTATCCTCTCTGACCAATTACAAAATGGTGCGATCAATGGCGTGGCTGTACCATAACACCAAAGATGCGGTCAACCAGTTTTCCAAGAAGTATAACTGCGACCTTGCTCTTGCGGAAGAATATCTGAAAGTTGTCCGTGGAATCCGCAACCAGCAGCCGTTCTATATAACGGACGAGGACGGCGAGGAAACAGGCGAGGATATAGCCCTTGACGATAGCTGGAACTATACCGACATCCTCTGGAACGGCATACAAGCAGAAAAGGTACAGCGGGCATTTGAGAAGCTGAATTACCGGGAACAGACCTTGCTCGAAAAACGGTTAGCAATCTGTATGACCTGCGGGCGAGTTGGCTCATGGAAGAACCGCCCCACTTTTGAAGAATTGGCGATTATGTTTGAGGGCAGCACAGCCAGCGGTGCAGAGCGAGCCTACCGGAAAGCGGTGGACAAACTGACAGAACTGCTGGTTGCCGAAGGTGCGCTCCATGCTGTCCGGCTGAAACAGAAAACCAAAACCAAGCGCAAAAAGAAAATCGCCGCCGCAATCTACGAATATCAAGCAGACTGCGACGGCGAATGGGGCGAAATTTCAGTTGATTTTGAGAACGGCACAGCAGAGATTATCCGACTTGCTGATTGGGATACAATTAAAACGAACTGGTTTGCCAAGGAGGCGATCCGGTATATTTTATCATTGTCGCCTGATGCTCTTACAAAATATATGCTCGTCCCCCTTGAGCCGCCACTTATATCTTGAATCCTTACAACCACTGTAAGTGGTATTTGCTGTGTTCCCATGCTATCATTTTATTACAAATGATAGGAGGTATTCACATGAAACCCATTTTGAATATTGAAAATTTAACAAAAATCTATGGCAATGTGCCAAGTCAAACAAAGGCACTGAATGGGATCACCTTCCAGGTGATGCCGGGAGAGTTTCTCGGCATTATGGGAAGCAGCGGTTCCGGTAAATCCACACTGCTCAATTGTATTGCGACTGTGATTCAACCCACAGGTGGAAGCATTCAGGTGGAAGGCGATACTCTGCAATCCCTCAAGGGAAAGGCTCTTGCAGAGTACCGTGGCAAAAAAGTTGGTTATCTATTCCAGAACTTTGAATTGCTGGACAACCTGACTGGCAGGGAAAACATCCTGCTCCCGACTTCCTTGCATGGGGTATCCGAAGCAGAAAGCAGCCAGCGGCTGAAGCAGTTGGCTGACTATCTGGAAATCACTGATGTTCTGGATAAGTTTCCGTCCAAGATGTCCGGCGGCCAGCGTCAGCGTGTTGCGGCAGCAAGGGCTCTGATCTTACATCCCCAAATGATCCTTGCCGATGAACCGACGGGTGCGCTGGATTCTAAGAACGCAAGAAGTCTTATGGAGAAGCTGTCCGGCCTGAATCGTGACGAACAAGCTACGATCCTGATGGTAACCCATGATTCCAATGCCGCCAGCTTTTGCAAGCGCATTCTGTTCATCCAGGACGGCGTGATCTTTCATGAGCTTCGGCGTGGAGACGAAAGCCAGCAGGAGTTCTACGGGCGCATCCTGAAGGTGATGGCGCAACTGGGAGGGGGCAGCGCAAATGTTCTCTAATCTCATTCTTCGGAACAGCCACCGCAGCCGAAAGGAAAACGGTCTGTTTTTCAGCTCCCTGGTGATTTCTATTGTTGCCTTTTACATGATTCTTTCCATCTCCACTCAAGATGTGATGCTCTTTTTGCAGAAAATGGAGAGTGACGCAGTTGACAAACTCCTGCTTCTGATTCCTGCGTTTTATGGGATGACCCTCGGTATTCTGTTCTTTTTGATCTATTTTGCCTGCAAGTATCAGTTCGAGCGCAGACGGCATGAGTTTGGTGTTTATCTAATGTTGGGGATGCGTAGAAGTAAACTGTTTGGTATGCTTCTGGCGGAAGATTTCCTGACCAGTATTCTTGCCATGCTCATAGGCTTACCTGTGGCTGTGGTGCTTTCAGAAATTGTCAGTCTTGTCACCGCCAAGCTGGTAGGCATGGGGATCATCGGTCATCAGTTTTCTTTATCCTGGTCTGCAATTGAATGGACGCTGGCAGGATTTCTGGCAATTAAGCTGACGGCACTTCTGATTTTGAGTGGACGAATCAGCCGCCAGGAGATCGGTACTTTGCTATCCCAGCCAACGAACCGCCCCAAAAAGAAAATGCCATCTGTTATCTATGGACTGGCTGCTATATGCGGAAGTGTGATGTTGGCAGTGGCTTACTACATGGCGATTCAGGGAATTGCATGGACAAAGGTAAGTATGATGGGACTGACTTTGCTGTTGGGCATAGTTGGTACGATGCTGCTTTTCTATGGGATGCGTGCGCTGATTGCTTTGATTGTTAAGAAAGGAAAAGGAAATAAGCAGCTTCATGTATTTACCTTCCGGCAGATTCAGGAGAATGTTATTCATCAGTCAACCTCCATGGCCATCAGCTCCCTGCTGATTCTGGCGGCGCTGTGTTGTTTTGGTGCGGGCGTAGGAATTGCAGGAACGAATAGCCTGTCTTCTGGCCATGTAATCGACTATACTTTTGAAGATCATACTGCAGAAGATTCATCGCAGGTTCTTCCGAATATAAAGGCAGCCCTGAAAGAAAACGGTTTGGAAAATCAATTTTCAGAGCTTTTTGAAATGAGGGTTGGGCGTATTCGCACCACAGAAGATTATGATAATGCCTACAGCATGGACGCTGTTATGGACTCTCTTCGGAGCCTGCCCCAGTCGGAAGACCGGGATGTCCTTCTGAACAATCTTGGTTATGCCACATACCCATATTTGATTTGTTTATCGGACTATAATCGTTTGTTGGAATTGTCCGGCAAACCGGCTCTCCAATTAGGCGAAAAGGAGGCCGCTGTCTATATTGATACAGAGTTTACTACGGTAAGTCGTACCGCAATGCTGAACCAAGTATTGGCCGGACAGCCCAAGGTGGAACTGGATGGTAGTCCGATTCATCTTACAGGAGAGGTTCAGTCTGTGAATTTGGTCACGGACCGTTCTATAACCTTGTCCTTTGCATTGATTCTTCCGGATGAAGCATTCCTATATTATAGCCAGGGAATGTATGATACCTATGTCAATGCGGTGCTCAGTGAGCAGGCTCTGGATGGAAATAGCCTTATGACTGCATATTTGGATTTGAACGAGAAGCTGGACGAAACTGGCATTGAATATGAAAGCTATCTTCAGAATATAGGTCGTCAGCTTTTCTACACCATAGCATCCAGTTATATTACCCTCTATCTTGCGATTGTTTTCCTGGTAGTTGCCAACACCATCGTGGGTGTTCAGTTCCTGATGAGTCAGCAGAAAACCGGGCGCAGATACCAGACCCTGATCCGCCTGGGAGCTACTTACGAAACCCTTTGCCAGTCTGCTGGAAAGCAAATTACCTGGTTTATGGGACTTCCTGTATTGGTTGCGGCTGTCAGCAGTCTGTTTGGAGTCAGGGCGTTATTTACAGGGATACTCTCGTCCCGAACCCGTGGGACAGTGTCTGAAATGCTGCTTGTATCTGCTGCTATGATTTTACTACTTTGCGTGATAGAATATATTTATATGAGAGTGGTCAAGCGTTCCAGTGATCGGTATTTGCTGACACTGATGCAGCCGCAGAGAGAAGAATAATTTGGAAGGAGGTGCTGTCATGAAAAGAATTGCTGTTGTGGAAGATGAAGTCTATATGCGGGAAGAACTCTGCGATATGCTCCAAAAGGACGGCTATCTTGTGGAGGCAATTACCGAGTTTGAAGATGCCGCTCGGCTCTTGGCAGCCCTCCGCCCTGACCTTGTGATCTTAGACCTGAACTTGCCGGAGATCAGTGGCTTTCAAATCTGCCAGGAGCTAAAGAATAAAACTGCTATCCCCGTCCTGGTGCTGACTTCCAGAGATCAGGTAAAGGATGAACTGCAAGCGTTCCAGTTGGGTGCCGATGAATATTTGACGAAGCCGTGCAGAAAAGATCGACTTCTTGCCAGGGTATCCAATATTCTCAAAAGGTATGAAGGCCGTACCAATCTCATAGAGGGACCAGATTTCCTGTTAGACCAGCAGACCTACACGCT
The DNA here is from genome assembly GCF_040096185.1 of Faecousia intestinalis. Taxonomy (NCBI): domain Bacteria; kingdom Bacillati; phylum Bacillota; class Clostridia; order Eubacteriales; family Oscillospiraceae; genus Faecousia; species Faecousia intestinalis. The sequence continues at coordinate 26,354 of NZ_JBBMFF010000223.1, forward strand.
TTATATTCATAATACCTCTGTGGTGCTTCCAAAAAATCAGGGAAAACTGTTGGTCGCTCTTTTGTCCGGCGGCGATGCTCTGGTCACGACGGAGCAGCTTTGCATGGCACTATGGGGAACCACGGAATACATAGATGAAAATGCCTTGCAGGTTAACCTAACCCGGCTGAAAAAAACGATGTCCGCCCTTGAAATGAAGCAGCGAATCGTTGCAGTTCGAGGAATGGGCTACCGTTTGGAAGCGGAGGTGTCTCTATGAAGCAGCTTTGGCACATGATAGAACGGTACTACCCCTGGCTTCTGTTGCTGCTGGGCGTGGATTGCTTTTGCGCTGTCATTCTTTGGATTTCTGACATTCAGGTATTTCAAACCTTGATCGGGTTAGTAGTTCTGACGAGCATCCTTTTGTTTTCAGCGATTCTGTTTGTACTAAACAAGAGGGAGAACACCCACATGGAACTGTTCCGAGATTTCCTCAGTGATCCTACCATCTGCAATGAAGAACGGCTGCTCAGTGCCATTAGTCAGAAAGAAGGAGAATCTGTCCGATTTTTGGCTTCGGTTTTACGGGAATACAAAAACGAGAGTAACAATATGGCGGATGCCCTACGGGACTATGAAGAATACGTGGAGGGCTGGGCACATGAAGCGAAAACGCCCCTATCGTTGCTGACCATGCTCTTGGATAACCGGAACGATGAAATCTCTCCTTCCCTGCAAGCAAAGCTGGATTATGTCCGCAGTCAGCTTCAGGAGGATGTCACGCAGATGCTGTACTATGCCCGGTTGAAGAGCAGTACAAAGGATTACCGATTTGAGGATGTCAATTTGAATGACTGCTTGGGTGAAGTTCTGGAGGACTATGCCCCACTTCTTGAAGAGAAGCATTTTGTCATTCTCAACAAACTGCAATCTGAAACAGTCTATACAGACCGTAGAGGACTTCAGTTTATGTTGGGACAAATCGTTAGCAATGCCATCAAATATAGCAGCGATAGTCCCATGCTTACAATTTCCGTGATACATTCGGAGACTGCAGATATCCTTTCTGTTGAAGATAACGGCATTGGCGTAAAAAAATATAATCTGCCGTACATTTTTCAAAAGGGCTTTACCGGGGATTCTACTGACAGCAGAAAGAAGGCTACCGGTATGGGACTTTACCTGGTTAAGAAGATGGCCGACGATCTAAATCTTCATCTGGAAGCAGCTTCCCAGTGGGGAAAGAGCTTCAAGATTGTCATCTTCTTTCCTAAATTGAGATCCAACGGAGGGAAATAATATAAACAGAAAAACGCCCGCAGGATTTTCTCCTGCGGGCAGCGTGTTGTCAGCTATCCCAAGGCTTGTATTCTGTTACAGTTTTCAAATAGGTTTCGGGATCGCCGTTCAAGATAAGGTCTGCATACTCCAAAGGAGCGTTGTAGATCAAATAATCCAGCTCTGACCGCTGATACATATTGTCAGCAATCTCGTTCTCAACGACGATAGTGTCAATCGCAATCATACTGCCGTCGCTGAATTTCACTTCCACACAGCAATTATCCATATTGTAGGCACAAGATATTAAGGTTTTCATGGTATGTCCTCCATAATTCGTAATATAAAGCGAAAATCCCGTCTGACTTTCTGTTAGAAATCAGACGGGATTTGTCCGTATGCACCCCGGAAACCGTCAGCTAACAGTTGATAAGTAAATTAGTTCCTTATCACTGTTAAGCCAAGGGTTTGCTGGACTTTCCTTTTTTGTCCGACTCCTTGAATTTTCCGATTTTCGCGTTAGAACGGCGTTAGAATTGGCCGTTTTTTCGTTAGAACAGCGTGTTTTTAGTCAAAAGCCCGGGTTCAAATCCGGTTCTGTTATCTTGCCCTGCTCGGTTACATCTTCCCAGCGGCTCCCGAAATCATCTGATCTCGGAAGAAGCATTCCTTGCTCCATCCACGCCGACGGACGGATGACCTTCAAATTCCAGGGAGGCAAAACGCTCACCTCTTATTGACAATTCTCAAATCGCGTTGTATAATCGGTATATACCGGAAACAAAGGAGGATGTGCCCATGCCAAGACCGCCACGGTGCCGTCGGATTTGTGACGCACCGCAAGTCGATAAATTCTGCCCCTACGGGAGCGAGGATGTCGAGCCGATCCTGCTGACGCTGGACGAGTACGAGGTCATTCGGCTGGTTGACTTGGAGCAGCAAACCCACGAGCAGTGTGCCGTGCAAATGGATATTTCCCGCTCTACCGTGCAGGAGATTTACGAAGTCGCACGGCGCAAGATCGCAGCGTGCCTTGTCCACAGGAAACCGCTGCACATCACAGGGGGAAACTACCGCATCTGCGGAGGGCAGGAGGCAGCTCACTGCGGCCGCTGCTGCCGGATGCAGAGAGCCAACATGGAAAAATCAGGCAAAAATTGCAAAGGAGATTCCATTATGAAAATTGCAGTTACCTATGAAAACGGTCAAATCTTTCAGCATTTCGGCCACACCGAACAGTTCAAGCT
>NZ_JBBMFF010000224.1:0-16989 GCF_040096185.1 Faecousia intestinalis
CCACGGCCCCTTCGGGGCCTCGCAATGACACGTCAGGGGAGTGCGGCACTGGGGGCGGTGCGTTCCTCCGAATTGGCGCTGCTTTTGCCGCTTCGCGGACGGGAGCGGCATGCCGCTCCCCTACAGCGCGATATGCTGTCTCACTGAATATGAACGTGGTTATTGATATGATCGATGCAATAGCAGCAATAGCCCTTGCACTTCGAGCAGTAGCGGAACTCAAGGTCCGGGTATTCTGTATCCGTTCTGCCGCACACAAGGCACTTATGGCGGTAGGGGCGCTCTCCGGCACGGTTCTGATAATTCTGCGCCCAGTTTGGGTTTGGCTGCTGCTTCGGCGCGGAGGCGCGGCGGAACTCGGCGCGGCGCTTACGCTCGGCGCGGGAGGCGTGCCTGCGCAGCGACAGCGGCAGGAGCTGCGGCAGCTGGTGCCAGCAGAAGAGCAGGCAGGGCAGCTGCGCCACGATCGGCAGGAAGGCGACAAGGATGAGACCGATGCCGAGGAGGGCACTGCCATACAGCGTCCAGAACCGGACGGCTTCGAGGATGTCCTTTACAAGATAATAAAGAATGCCGCCGATGTCTACGAGGGCGAGCCAGCGCATTTTGACCGGGATGAAGAAAAACAGCAGGCCGCGCGCTTCCGGCATCAGCGCCGCGACAGAGAGGAACATCGACAGGTTCAGATAGAGCGCCGAGACACCGTAGGAAACGTGGAACAGGAAATACACCAGCATCGCATAGACATCCATGGCCAGGATGCCGATCAGATAATACAGGTTCACGCGCAGCGAGCCCCAGAGCTGCTCCAGATAGCGGGCGGGCCAATAGGAGCAGTAGAGCGCGAGAGCAACACTGAAAATGGAGTAGATGCTCATATCGCCGATCCCGGCGAACGTGAAAATATAGCTGAAGAGCCGCCAGACTTGCCCGTGAGCGATGGCCTGAGGGTCGAAGGACAGCGCGCTGTACAGGCTCAGCGGTGTCCCGAACTGGGAAAGAAAATAGACCAGCGCGTTGCCGATGCAGATCCACAGCATGAGATTCGGGATTCCCTTATTCCGGTTGTTGTTCAGAAACCGATGGTAGGAATAGTTGAATTTGCTCAATCGGATCCCTCCTTTATTACCGCTATTGTAGCGTAAAACCATGGGCTTGTCCAGCAACAAAGTGTGAATTTTAGAAGACGTTGCAAAAAAACCGGCGCTGTGGTATGATAACAGCAGAAAAAACAGAAAATTCGACTGGCCGCAGGCCAGAAACGGAGGAAATCACCATGAGCCATGTCCGCGATATGTCCCTTGCCGAGTCCGGCCGGATGAAGATCCGCTGGGTGCAGGATTTTATGCCCGCCCTTGTGGCGATCCGCGCGCGCTTTGAGCGCGAAAAGCCCTTCGCCGGAAAGAAGATCACCATTTCCATCCACATGGAGGCCAAAACGGCATTTCTCGCGCTCTGCCTTGCGGCAGGCGGCGCGGAGGTGCATGCCACGGGCTGCAATCCCCTGTCCACGCAGGACGACGTGGCGGCGGGCCTTGCGTCCATGGGCGTGGAGACCTATGCCATGCACGGCGTGAACGCAGCGGAATACCGCGGCCTGCTCGTCGAGGCGCTCTCGTGCTGCCCGGATCTCATCATCGACGACGGCGGCGACCTGCTGGACCTGCTGAGCGGGGACTACGCGCATCTGGGCAAAAATCTGCTCGGCGGCGCGGAGGAGACGACGACCGGCATCCATCGCCTGCACGCCCGCGCCCGCGCCGGGGTGCTGCCCTTCCCGATGATGAACGTCAACGATGCGAAGTGCAAGCATTATTATGACAACAAGTACGGCACGGGCCAGTCCGTGTGGGACGCCGTCATGCACACGACGAACCTGCTCGTCGCGGGCAAGACCGTCGTTGTCGCGGGCTACGGCTACTGCGGACGCGGTGTGGCCATGCGCGCAAAGGGCATGGGAGCGAACGTTATCGTCACGGAGATCGACCCGATCAAGGCGCTCGAGGCCTCCATGGACGGCTGCCGCGTCATGCCCATGGACGAGGCTGCCCCGCAGGGCGACCTGTTCGTCACGACGACCGGCTGCCGCGACGTGCTGACGCGCAGGCATTTCGAGGTCATGAAGAATAACGCCTTCCTCTCGAACGCGGGCCATTTCAACGTCGAGGTCGACTGCGAGGCGCTGGCGGATATGGCGGTGCGCGTCTATCCGCGCCGGCAGGATATTACGGGCTATGAGCTGGCGGACGGCCGCACGCTGAACCTGCTGGCCGAGGGCCGCCTGGTGAATCTGGCCTCCGGCAACGGCCACCCGGCCGAGATTATGGACACGAGCTTCTCCGTGCAGGCGCTGGCGCTGGAGTATCTGCTGCACCACGCCTCCGAGCTGGGTAAGCAGGTCTATGACATCCCGGAGGAGATCGACCGCGAGGTCTCGCGGCTGAAGCTGCATGGCGCGGGCCTGCGCATCGACACGCTGACGCCGGAGCAGGAGGCCTATCTCAGCGGCTGGCAGGTCTGAGCCGATGGAGCTGTATTTCAAGCAGCGTCTGCTGTCTTTTTTTGATAGCTTCGATATCTACGATGAGGACGACAACGTCGTCTACACCGTCGAGGGTCAGCCCGCGTGGCTCCACAAGCTGCACGTTCTGAACGCCGCGGGCGAGCATATCGCCACGGTGCGGCAGGAGCTGTCGCTGCTGGCGAGCTTCGAGCTTCTGGTGGGCGAGGAGAGCATCGGCTGCGTGGAGCAGAACTTCTCTCTGCTGCGCTCGTCGTTCACGCTGGACTGCTATGACTGGGACATCGAGGGCGACGTGTTCGGCCTGGACTACAGCATCACGGCATCGGACGGCCGGAGCGTGGCGGCATTTTCCAAGGAGCTGTTCCACTGGACGGATACCTACCATCTCTCCGTCCCGCGTGAGGAGGATGTCCTTCCGGCCCTGCTGATCGTGCTGGCCATCGATGCGGCGCGCTGCTCGCGCGGCGGGTGACGCGAATCCGTATAATACGATATAATACGATCCCCCTGAAGCCTGCGCTGCTTTCAGCACGGCTTCGGGGGAATCGTGATTTTTTGGGCTGTGCGGATCACCGGCCGTCCTTGATGCGGAACAGCAGCCGGACAACGCGGTAGCGCCGCTTCAGCAGCAGGCGGTAGACGAGGCGCTTGTTGCGGTCGAGGCGCGGCAGGTAGCGATTTTCGCGGAAGTCGGGGAAGTTTTTCTCCATGTAATCGCGGAACTGCCCGAGCAGCTCGCTCTTGCAGTCGATGCGCGCCACGCGCACCGAGGCGGCGATGAGCAGGTGGCTGATGGCAAGAAATGTCAGCTCGTCGCGGTAGGCCTCGCGCAGGCCGTGCTCCCCGAACCAGCCGAGAATGTCGTCAAAGGCATAGAGGATCTCCACATTGCGGGCGCAGTTTTTGTTGTTCATCGCGCTGCCCTCGCGCTGGAGATAGTGATAGTAGGCCCCCGGCAGGCGGACGACCTGCTCCGCCAGTGCCAGCACCTTCGTCACGATGCGGATATCCTCATACCAGACCTTCGTGGCAAAGCGGATGCCGCCCTCGGTAAACAGCGTCCGGCGATAGGCGCGGTTCCACGGGGCCATGACGCCGAAGAACAGCTGGGGTGCGTCCTTCGTATGCGTGGGAAGATCGGCCGGAAGCTCCTCATGCAGCTCGCCCGTGACCTTGTCGTCCCGCTCGACGAGCGCGCCGAACAGATAGAGGTCCGCCGGTGTGGCCGCGATGGAGGCGGAAAGGTCCTCCAGCAGGTTCGGTGCGAGCCAGTCGTCGCCGTCGACGAACAGCAGATAGTCGCCCTGCGCCAGCTCGATACCGCGGTTGCGCGCCGCGCCTGCGCCGCCGTTTGGCTGATGCAGGGCGCGCACCTGATTCGGGTGCGAGGCCGCATAGCGGTCGCAGATCGCGCCGCTGCCGTCGGGCGAGCCGTCGTCGATCAAAAGAAGCTCAAAATCCTGACACGTCTGGGCCAGAATGGAGTCCACGCATTTTTCCAGATACTCCTCGACCCGGTAGACCGGGATGATGATGCTGAACTGCGGCATAGTGCTTCCTCCGTTTCATTTGGATCATGTCCCTATTATATCCGCTGCCGCCTGTTTTTGCAAGCCCTCAGACGAGCAGCGGCTGGAGCTGCTCACCCCGCAGCGCTGCCTCGGCCGCCTCCGGCAGCAGGGAAAAATGTGCCACAAGGCTGGCGGGCTTGCCGGTCGGGCTGTCCTGCCCGAAGGGGACGAAGTAAAAATGACGGCGGGCCAGCAGCGCACCCAGATTCGCGGCGCTGCCGGACAGGCCGTCGTTCGTGGAAACGGCCAGCAGCACGGGGCGGCCGTTGCGCAGATGCGCCTTGCAGGCAAAGCTGACGGGCGAGTCGGCGATGCCGTTTGCAAGCTTGCCGAGCGTGTTGCCCGTGCAGGGCGCGACGATCAGCAGATCGAGCAGGCGCTTCGGGCCGAGCGGCTCGACCTGCGCCAGCGTGTGCAGCGGTTCCGTGCCGCACAGCGCCGTGACCTCCGCCCGGAAATCCGCCGATGCGCCGAAGCGGGTGTCCGTCTCCCACGCGGCGTCCGAAAAAATGGGGACGACCGTATATTGCGCTGTCAGGGCGCGCAGAGCGTCAATGGCCTTTCGGAATGTGCAGAACGAGCCGCACAGGGCAAAGCCGACAGTCGGTCTCATGCTGGGAACGCTCCTTCCTGTTCGAGAATTGCGGCGGCATAGGCCGCGCCCGCACTTGCGGGACAGAATCTTCCGGGCAGGCCCGGCGCGTCGATGCGGGTGACATCCGTCCGCGTGCAGGCCGGGATACCGCCCGGCGCGGAGGCCAGCTCCACCAGCAGGCAGCCGGGCAGAAGCGCGGCGAGCTGGTCCTGCGTCAGCACGGGTGCAGGCACGGTGTTGAACACAAAGTGATAGGAAAGACCGCGGGCATAGCGGCCAGTTTCGTCGGCTTCCAGCCCGAGCGCCTCAGCCGCGGCGCGGTCGGACGGCCTGCGCGCCGCGACGGTCACGCGGGCGGAAAGGCCGTGCAGCTTGTTTGCCAGCACGCGGCCGATGTGCCCGTAGCCGATGACAAGGCAGGGCGCGCCGTGCAGCCGGTACGGGCTGTGCAGCACGGCAAGGGCGATGGCGCCCTCGGCTGTCGGCACGGCGTTGTGCGTTGTCAGCGGCTCCGTGCCGAAAAGCTCGACAGGCTCCGCGCCGCAGTCGAGCAGGGCCTGCCGCAGCGGGCTGAGCCCGCCGCCATAGACCCGCGTACCGCGGCGGCAGCAGGCGAACACGGCGGTACGCTCCGGTGCGGCGGTCCCGCGCAGGCGCTCGCCCTGCAGGGCGGGAAACGGAAGAATGACAAAGTCGGCGGGAGCCGGGAGCGCCTCAGGCATGCCGGGCACGCCGCAGCAGCGGACCTCGAGCCCGGCGTCCAGCAGGGCCTGTGCGGCCCAGCGCTGGCGCTCGTCTCCGCCGAGCAGAAAGCAGGTTTTGGACATGGCAGCACCTCCTACCCTCATCCTATGCAATTTTTGCGGTTTCGGTGAAAAAAAGTTGTCAATTGCGGTCGGACTTGCTATAATAATACAGTATGTCGAAAAAGTCCCTTCGGGATTTTTCCGCCGGACTGCATTCAAAATTGTAAAATAGAACTTTGTAAGATTATTTTGCAGTTTTTCCGCTGCGGCGGGTGATCAAACGCGAAAGGATACCCTGACAGTTTCCTTTCACACGTTTCCTCCCTCCGTAACTTTTGGCTGGACAGGGTTTCCGAAAGCCTGTATAATAATATTTTGCTTTCAAGAGATGAGAGAGAAAGGAGCGGGCGAGCATGGAGCGGCATGGCTTTGTTCATGATATGCTGGACGTTAAGGTCCTGATCTTATATATTATGGCGCGGGTCGCCTATCCCGTCGATCTGCAGAAGATCTATGAGCTGTCCTATCAGGATGACGGCCTGAGCTATTTCGACGTGGCGGAGGCCGTGCCGCAGATGATCGAGTCCGGCCATCTGGAGCGGGTCGACGGCGAGCGTTATGTCATTACGGAAAAGGGGCGCGAGGCCGGCTCCGTGACGGAGGATTCTGTGGCCTATCCCGTCATGCAGCGGGCGCGCGCGGCCGTGGAGCGCTATAATCGCGACGTGCGGCGCAGCAGCTTTGTCAAAACGGAGATCAGGCAGCGCGAGTGCGGCGATTTTACCGTGCAGATGAGCCTGAACGACGAGGTCAGCGACCTTTTGCGGCTGGAGCTGATGGCACCGACGCAGAAGCAGGCGCACCGTCTGGCGGGGGCGTTTTCCCGCAATGCCGAGACGATCTACCGCCTTGTGATGGATCAGCTTCTCTCGGAGGAAAAGGAAAACTCCTGAAAAATACAGCTTGCTGCAGGGGCCGGACGGGGCTTAGCAGCAAGCTTATTTTCGCTACTTGCATGTTTCGGCAAAAGGTGGTATAATCATACCAGCAGATCCCCAATCGGCCCAATCAAGAAAGGAGCGACTTCGAATGAAATTCCAGTTCACAGAGAAAAAAGTCAGCTTGCCCGAGAGCGTTCATGCCTACGCTGAGAAGAAGGTCATGAAGCTCGAGCGCTTCTTCCGGGATGATGCGGAGGCACTTGTTACCTTCTCGGTCGAGAAGGAACGCAATAAGGCCGAGATCACGGTTCATGCCGCCGGTACCTATTTCCGCGCCAGCGAGGCGACTTCCGATATGTATGCATCCATCGACGCTGCGGTCGCCACGATCGAGCGCCAGATCCGCAAGAACAAGACCCGCCTGGCCCGCCGCCTGCGGCAGGATGCCTTCGTCCGTCAGCCGGATGTCACGTCCTTCGCGCCGGAGCCCGAAGAAAATACCTTTGAGATCGTCCGCACAAAGCGGTTCCCCATGAAGCCCATGACGCACGAGGAGGCCATCTTGCAGATGGAGCTCCTGGAGCACAGCTTCTTTGCCTTCAAGGATGAGGAAAACGACGGCGCGTTCGCCGTGGTCTATAAGAGAAACGACGGCGGCTACGGCCTGATCGAGGACGTCCAGTAAGTCTGCCGCATATTCCGCAGAAATAACACGATGCCGGGAGCGAAAGCTCCCGGCATTTTTGTCATTTCAGCGCATTGGCACGGGCAAATTTGCTCAGCGGCTCCCAGCGCAGATTATACTGCTTCGCCAGCCGGTCGGCAAGGGCCTTTGCGGCGTCCGGTGCGCCCTCCTTGATCTCCAGCTCGACCTCGGCAAACGGAAGCTCCTCCGTTTTGCCGTGCAGCACGCCGCAGTCGCACGCCAGCTCGGCGCGGCTGCCGTCTGCCAGACGGAGCATGACGCTGCGGCGCAGGAACCGCGCGCCGCACACGGGGCGCAGCGGCGCTTCGCCGTAGAGCTGCAGCAGCTGCCGCGGCGCGCCGAAGTCCAGCAGCCATTCGATGGCGGCGTCGTCCACAGCCCGGGCCTCGACCTCCCATTCACCGCGGGCGAACGGCTCCGGTTGGGGCGTCTTGACGCAGACGACGCTGCGGCTGCCCTCCTGACGGCGGCGGAGCGTCCAGTGATTTGTGCGGAACGCATTCGTCTCCGTGTCAAAATAGGTCGTTTCCATCGGCGTGCACACGATGGGGCCCTCCATCCGCGCGGCCGTTTCGGGGTCGCCCAGCAGACAGTCCAGAACGGTGTCGTTTGCGGCGGCCAGCTTGAATTCCAGTTCCTTACCCATATTTATCACCTCAATGGCAATATTATACACGGTTTCCGGAAGCTGCACAAGTTTTTCCCGGAAAAATTTCCGCTCCGATTTCCCGACAAAACTCTTGCGCCCTGCGTGCTAAAATCGGGACAAATCGTTCGGCAGCGCGGCGGCTCGGCCTTCTCCGCGCACCGGAGAGGGGAGGAGCTCATGAAAAAGTCCGGTTCTCAGCAGCTTCTGGCGAAACAGCGGCTGCCGCGTGCGTCCGTCCGGCTGCACCGGCTCGGGGAGTGCCTGCTGCTGCTCGGGAGCGGCTTCCTGACGGCCGGGGCGCAGATCGGCGGGCTGGCCCTGCCGCTCGGGGCCTGCCTGACGGCCTCGCTGCCGTTCGGGCGGCGGTCTCTGTCGGCGGCGCTCGGCGCGGCGGCGGGCTATGCCCTGTTGTGCGAGCCAGCCATGGCGGCCGAGCGCATCGCGCTGACGGCCCTGCTGCTGGCGGCGATCGTGGTGTTTCAGGGCACGACGCTCCCGGCGACGCGGTGGTTCCTGCCTGCCATGGCGGCCGGAACGGCCCTTGTGCTCGGCAGCCTGCAGGTCTTCGGCGGGAACGGCGGGTGGCGGCCCACCCTGCAGTGGCTCACGGTCAGCGCGGCGGCCGGTGTGGGGACGGCCGTCCTGCGCTGCGGGACCGGAGCGGGAGAGCGGGGGCGGCCGCTGTATTTTGCGGCGCTGCTGAGCGGGTTGAGCGGCCTGACGGCGCTCGGTCTGCCCGTCGATCCGGGGCTCATCGGGGGCTGCGCCATGGTCTACGGCGCGCCGGAGCTGTCGGCCGTGTGCGCTGCCGCTGCGGCGCTCGGCCTGACGGGAAATCTCGGCTGGAGCGTGACGGCGGCCTTGCTGCTGCCTGCCGTGACGGCGCGGGTCGTGCGCAATGATCTCGCCCGCGTGCTCCTCGGCGGTGCACTGTGCTGCGGCGTTTTGTGGCTGGGCGGTGTGGGGTCGCCCGCCGCATTTGCCGCCGTCGGCATCGGCATACCGCTCGGACTGTGGCTGCGGCGGACCGGTGCGCTCCGGGCCTCCGGCCCCGCCGCGGCGGAGGAGCTGGCCGCGCGCCGCATGGGGGATGCGGCGCAGGTGCTCGAGCTGCTGCAGGCTCAGCTCCCGGTGCAGGAGCGAGGCCTGAGCGAGGCGGACAGCGTCTATGACGGGGCGGCGGAGCGCATCTGCCGCTGCTGCGCGCGTTTCCACCGCTGCTGGCAGCACAATGCCCGCCAGACCTATGACGCGCTCGAGCAGGCTGCCGGACGGCTGCTGCAGCGCGGCAAGGCGGAGGCTGCGGACTTTCCGGCGGAGTTCCGCGAGGGCTGCTGCCATTTTGACGGCTTCCTTGCGGCGCTCGATCAGGAGCTGGAGAGCATGCTCTACCGCCGCCGCTACCGCGTGCAGCTGCAGGAGAGCCGCGCGCTGCTGTCTGAGGAATTCGGCTGCGTGGCGGAATATCTGCGCCGGATGCAGGCCGAGCTTGGCGCGCCGCAGCCCGATGCGCCGCGCTACCGCGCCGTGACGGGCATCTGTACGGCCGGGCGGCACGGGGCCGCCGCGAACGGCGACCGGGGCGCCTGTTTCCCCGGCCCGCGGAACGATTACTATGTGCTGCTGTGCGACGGCATGGGCACGGGGGAGCCTGCCGCCGGACTGAGCGCGGACTGCGTGCATCTGCTCGGTGACCTGCTGCGCGCAGGTGTTGCGCCGCTCGATGCGCTGCGCATCCTGAACGGGACCTACCTGCTGCGCGGGGACGGCTGCTTTTCCACCGTGGACCTGCTGCACATCGATCTGACCAGCGGGGAGGCGGAGCTGCTGAAGTGGGGCGCAGCGCCGTCGTACCTGCGCTGCGGGGATACGGTCAAAAAACTGGGGACAGCCTCGCTTCCGCCGGGCGTGGGGGTGGGAGGAGACCACGCGCCGGAGCGGTACCGGCTGTCCCTTCGGGGAGGAGAGATGCTCGTTCTGGTCAGCGATGGCGCGGGAGATGCAGAGAGCGCCGTGGCGGGCTTTGCGGGAGATTCGCCGCGGGAGCTTGCTGCGCTGCTCATCGCAGGCCTTCCGGCAGAGGATGACATGACGGCCGTGGCGGTCGCGCTCGCGCCGCGTGCATCCCGCGATTAAAGGTATCATATTCCGGCAGGATAATCTGTCGAAACAGACGGGCGGGGAAATAATATTTCCCAAGTTCGGTGCGGACGATCCCAAAAATCGATCTTTTTCGCGCAGAAACGATCAAATCACACATTTCAGACGAACCCGGCGGGATTTCTGCCGGGTTCGTCTGCTTTTCGTGCGGCCTGTAGTCCTGCCGGTTGACTTCCACCCGCACATGCATTACAATAGAGACTCCCGGCGGGCAACGCCTGCCAATCCGGAATACTGCGAGCAGGGAAATGAAGAGAGAGAAATACGCCGTTTTCACGATCGATGTCGAGGATTTTGCCGACACGGAGTGCGTGGCAAAGTCCGGGCAGCGGGTGAGGCGGCACATGCTGGACGGGCTGGATATCTATATCCGCCTGCTGGAACAATATCAAATTCGCGCGACGATGTTCGCCGTCTGCCGGACGGCTCTGCGCGAGCGGGAACGGGTGCAGCGCTATGTTGACCGGGGCCACCGCCTCGCGCTGCACGGGCTGGAGCATGTGCCGCCGTGCGGCATGGACGACGAGCACTTCCGCCGCGCGACGCTCGCGGGCAAGCAGCAGCTTGAGGCGGCCTTTCACACGCAGGTCAGCGGCTATCGCGCGCCGTGCTTCGGACTGGACGAGGAAAAGCTCGATATTGTGCGGCAGCTTGGCTTCCGCTACGATTCGAGCCGGATGGACTTCCCGGCCGCGCGCCATGTGAAGCATCTGGACATGACGAGCTACCGCGAGCTGCGCCCCGGCATCTTCCGCAAGGGCGATTTTTACGAGTTCAGCCTGTCGTGCCAGCGCCTGTTCGGGCAGAATTACCCGATCTCCGGCGGCGGCTATATGCGCCTGAGCAGCTGGAGCTTTGTCTTGCCGCTCCTGCGCAGCTATCTGCGCGAACAGGATTTCTATGTGTTCTACCTGCATCCGTTTGAGCTTTCGCGGCAGCATCAGCCGGAGCTGGAGGATCTGAAGCTCTATGACCGCTATTATCTCCACCACGGCCTGCTGACCTACCGCCGGAGGGTCGAGGCTATCATCAGTCTGCTCCGTACACTCGGCTATCGATTTGTCACGTTCGACGAGCTTGCTGAGCGAATGGAGAACAAATCTGAGCGAAAATGAACTTGAACGGAGGAGCCACCATGATACGCGAGACGGAAAAGCGCCTTCTGCCTGGCGCAGCCTGCGGGATGCTGTTCGTGCACGGCATCCTCGGGTCGCCCGCGCAGTTTGCCCCCTTCCTGCCGCTCGTGCCGCAGGATTGGTCCTTCTGCAATCTGCTTCTGCAGGGGCATGGCGGCGGTGCGCGGGATTTCTCTGCGGCCTCCATGGCGGTCTGGCGGGAGCAGACCCGGCAGGCATTTGCCGAGCTGCGCGCACGGCATGAGACGGTCGTGATCGCGGCGCATTCCATGGGGACGCTGTTTGCCGTGCAGGAGGCCGTGCGTTCGCCGGTCGAGGGCCTGTTCCTACTGAATGTGCCGCTCCATGTGCACGTCCGTCCCCGCGCGCTGCGCAATGCGTGGCTGAATTTCGGCGGCACGCCGAGGGACCCGTGGGGGCAGGCGGCGGTTGCGGCCTATGGCGTGGAGCGGGACCGCAATGTGCTGCACTATGCCGGCTGGCCGCCGCGCTTTTTCGAGCTGTTCGGTGAGATCCGCCGGACGCGGCCGCTCGTGCGGCAGCTCGCCGTGCCCTGCCGGGCGTATTTTTCGGAACGGGACGAGCTTGTCTCCGTGCGGAGCGCGCGGGAGTTTGCGGATGTCCCGCAGGCCGTCGTCACGATGCTCCCGCATTCCGGGCACGCCTATTACGAAGCGCAGGAGGACCTGCCGCTGCTGCAGTGCGGCTTCCGTGCCATGCTGCAGCAATGTGAAAAGAAACGATAATAAATGGCCGGTGCGAATTCTCGCACCGGCCATTGTGATTTTTGGGTTATTCCTCGTCTGCCTTCTTGGCGTCCTCGATGATCTTCGCCTGGTTGATCTGCGGGACCTCCTCGTAGCGGACGAACTTGAGGCTGTAGGAGCCGCGGCCCTGCGACATGGAGCGCAGGTCGATGGCGTAGCTGCTCATTTCGCCCATGGGTACCTCAGCCTCGACGATCTGCCAACCGCGGTTGTCGGGATCGGGGTTCATGCCCATCACGCGGCCGCGGCGCTTGTTGAGGTCGCCGATGATATCGCCCATGTTGGCGTCCGGGATGAAGACCTTCAGCTCGCCGATCGGCTCGAGCAGGGTCGGACCGGCGGTGGGCAGGCCTTCCTTGTAGGCGATGCCGGCAGCGGTTTGGAACGCCATATCGGAGGAGTCAACGGGGTGATAGGAGCCGAAGTACAGCGTGGACTTCAGGAACACGACCGGATAACCGGCCAGAACGCCCTTGCCGATGCAGTTGCGCAGGCCCTTTTCGACGGACGGGATGAAGTTCTTCGGCACGCAGCCGCCGACGGTCTCATCGGCGAAGATCATATCCTCGGACTCGCTCTGCGGCTCGAAGCGGATGTAAACGTCGCCGAACTGGCCGTGGCCGCCGGACTGCTTCTTGTGACGGCCGTGGATCTCGACCTTTTTCTTGATGGTCTCGCGGTAGGCGATCTTTGCCGGGCGGAGCTCGGCCTCGACCTTATACTTGCTCAGGAGCTTGGCAATGATGACGCTCAGGTGGATGTCGCAGACACCGGCGATGATCATTTCCTTCGTCTCCGGATCGTTGCCGTAGGTGAAGGAGGCGTCTTCCTCGTTCAGCTTGACGAGACCGGCGGCGACCTTGTCTTCCTGACCCTTCGTCTTGGCGTAGATGGCCATGCGGTAGCAGGGCTCTGCATAGGTCATGGGCTTGATGGTGACGAGCTTGCCGGGCTGGCAGAGCGTGTCGCCGGTGCGGACGGAGGCGAGCTTCGTGAACACGCCGATGTCGCCGCAGCAGACCTTCGCGGTCTTGGCGTTGTCCTTGCCCTTCGGGAAGAACGTGTTGCCGAGCTTTTCATTGTCGCCGGTGCGGGCGTTAACAACGGTCATGGTGTCTTCGATGTTGCCAGAGAGGACCTTGAAGTAGGAGTTCTTGCCGTACTGGTCGGCGACGGTGTTGAACACGAACGCGGTTGCGGGGCCGTCGGGATTCAG
Source organism: Faecousia intestinalis (assembly GCF_040096185.1). NCBI lineage: Bacteria > Bacillati > Bacillota > Clostridia > Eubacteriales > Oscillospiraceae > Faecousia > Faecousia intestinalis. The sequence goes on from NZ_JBBMFF010000224.1 coordinate 13,012, forward strand.
CGGGAACTCGGACTCCTTGCCTTCCTCGTCGACGCGGACGGCGGGCTTGCCCTCCAGCGGGGACGGAGCAAAGCGGACGAGGTTGTCCAGCAGGGCGGCGGTGCCGAGGCCGTTCATCGCGCAGCCGCAGAAGACCGGCGTGACGGAGCGCTGACGGATGCCTTCCTTGATGCCCTTGAGCAGCTCTTCTTCGGTGAACGGCTCCTCCATGAAGAACTTCTCCATGAGGGCTTCGTCGGTCTCGGCGACCTGCTCATTCAGCTCGGCCATGTACTCTTCGATCTTCTCTTCCGCCTCGGCGGGCAGAGCGATCTCCTTGCCGGAGACGTCGTAGGCCTTCTTGGAGACGAGATCGACAACGCCGACGGCCTCTTCGCCGTGCAGGATCGGGAACGTGAAGGGGATGACGGAGGCGCCGAAGATATCGCGCAGGGAGTCGAACGTATTGAAGAAGTTCGCATGCTCCTCGTCGAGCTTCGAAACATAGAACATTGCGGGCAGACCGGCGTCGGCCAGGGATTTCCAGCCCTTCTCGGTGCCGACGGCGATGCCGGACTTCGCGGTCAGGCAGATCAGGCCGGCATCCGCAACGCGCAGGGACTGTACGATCTCCGCAGCAAAGTCAAAGTAGCCGGGGTTGTCCAGCACGTTGAGCTTGCAGCCGCCGAATTCGACGGGGATGACAGACGTCTTGATAGAGTACTGTCTCTTCTTCTCTTCGTCATCAAAGTCAGAAACGGTCGTGCCGTCGGCGCGCTTGCCGAGACGGGTGATCGCTTTGGTCACATAAAGCATGCTCTCGCACAGGGCGGACTTGCCGTCGCCGCCGTGGCCCAGCAGAGCAAGGTTGCGGATATCCTTCGCAGTGTACATAGTTGAAAACTCCTTTCTAAACAGCGCAGAGGCCAAGATGCCCTCCCGCTGCGGGCGGCATATCGATTCCGTGCCACAATTGAATTTATTATACACGATTTCCCAGCGTTTTTCAATTATAATTACAGAATTGTGAAAAGTGCACGAATAATATTACTTGCTTTTGTGCAAACGAGCCAAAAATTCAGAGTCTTTGCAGAATACCGGACAGAAAACCGGCCACAAGTGCCCAGATGAGCTGGAACGCGGCAATGTGGAACGGCGAAACGGCGGCCACCGAGCCCCAGTAGAGCAGCAGCGCGCACAAGCAGAGCCCCAGAATGCCGGACAGCAGGCTCAGAACCGTGGAGAAGCGCGTTGTGCTGCGCAGCGTCTGCGCGGCGGCCACGGCCGAGGCGAAGGCCCCGAACGTCTCCTTGGCGATGAGCGCGCCCTGCGCGTCCGCCTCGCCGCCGACGGCCTCGGACAGGCGCAGCCGCTCGGAGTAGACGGGGAAGGCGATGCCGCCGACGGCCAGCTCATAGCGTGCCGCGAGCAGCTCCGGCGTGATGAGGAAGTCCCGCGTGGCGAGGATGACGGAGTTGCCGGGATTGGCCAGCAGGGCGCGCAGCCCGGCGCGGGTCGAAGCGCTCGGCTTGTATTTCACGGCAAAAATTCCGGCCAGCTCACCGTTGACGGACACATAGACGGCCTGCCGCACACGCGCGCCGTCGGACATGTGCACGCCCATGCTGCGCATGAACGGCAGCGAGCCGACAAGGACGACGTCCTGACCGATCTGCGCGCCGATGCCGCCGCCGTCATAGCAGCGGTAGGCGTCCGCGCGGCAGCGGCGGCCGAACTGGGCCTGCAGAAGCCGGTCGAACAGGGCGGCGAGGGGATCCTGCGCCGCTTCGAGCGCGGCAAGCGCGTAGGACAGCACCTGCCCGGCGGGCAGCGTGCCGTAGAGCTTCATGCCGCTGGAGGTGATGTTGTTCGCGGGGAACACATCCTCGTCGCGGAGGATGACGGTGTGCTTTCTGCCGAGGACGCGGGCTCCGTGCCAGCCGCACAGGGCCGCGCCGAACGAGGCCAGCCGCCGTGCCAGCGCGGAAAACGGCCGCGCGAACGACAGCATGGCGGCGCAGGGCGTCGCGCCGAGCAGCAGGATGAGCCAGCAGCGCACAAAGCCCATCGGGCCAAGGCGCGACAGGGCCAGCGCGGCGAGCAGTGTGCCGGGCAGGGCGAGGAGGGTATAGACCCGGAAGGCGCGCGCGGCGGGGTCCGGGTCGGAGAGATGGCGCATAAAGTCGCGGGTATCACCGGGCGCGCAGCGCAGGCCGTCCTCGTTTGGCAGGAGCTGCGGCACATGGCGCACGCCGAGCGGCCGGTCAAAGCCGCAGACGGCCCGCAGCGTGCGGGTCAGGCCCTCGCGCTCGCGCGTCAGGGCGTGGAGCAGGCCGAACAGCACAAGGGCTGCCGGGGCGGCGTAGCCCGGCGTTCCGGCGGAGAGCTGCTGCACGCTGTCCAAAAGCGCCAGCACACACAGCACGGCCCCCGGCGTATAGAGGCTCGGGTGCACGAGATCGCGCACGCCCTGCCACAGGGCGTCGGCCGACAGCAGCATCTGCAGGCCCAGCAGCGCCGCCGGGAGCAGCAGCTGCAGCTTTCCGCTCAGGAACGGCAAAAACTGCAGCGAAAACTGCCCGTAGCACACGAGCAGAAGCTGCATCAGCATTAGAAGTCCGCTGACCGTCAGGCGGGCGCGCCGCCCGCCGAGCCCGGCGCTGCACAGCTGCAGGGCCTGCTGCGGCGTGGGCGGCTCCGGCTCCGGCTTCGGCCGCTCGACGATCTGCACGGGCCGCTTTTTTGCCTTCGGCTTCGGCGCGGGAGCGCTGCGCTCCGGCCGCGGCGGACGCCGGTCCGGTACGGGGCGGAACACGTGCACGCGCTCCGGCTGCGGTTCCGGCGGAGAAGTCTGCTGCGGCTCCGGCTGCACCGGTTCCGGTTCCGGGATCGGCTCCGGCTCGGGCACCGGCTCCGGGATCGGCTCCGGGATCGGCTCCGGCTCCTGCGGCGCGCCGAATTCGGCCATGATCTCCTCGAGCGTATATTCCGGCTCTGACTCAGCCGGGAACTGCGCGTTATTCAGTTGTTCCGGCTGACGGTGGTTCATGGATTATCCTCTCTGGCGAACGGCCTCATACAGCAGCACGGCGGCGGCCGTCGAGGCATTCAGGGATGAAATGTGGCCCTTCAGGGGAATACTGACCTTAAGATCGCAGCTCTCTGCGACAAGGCGGCTCATGCCGCTGCCCTCGTTGCCGATGACGATGGCGGCCGGACCGCGCAGGTCCGCGCCGGTGAGGGTCGTGTCGCCGTCGGCTGCCGTGCCGAACACCCAGATGCCGCGGGCCTTCAGGTCGCGGATCGTGGCGACGAGGTTCGCAACGCGGGCCACGGGCATATATTCGAGCGCACCGGCCGAAGCCTTGCCGACGACGGCCGTCAGGCCGACGCTGCGGCGGCGGGGGATGATGACGCCGTGCGCACCTGCGCATTCTGCCGTGCGGATGATCGCACCGAGGTTGTGCGGGTCGGACAGCTCGTCGCAGATGACGAGCAGGGGCGCCTCGCCCTTCTCCTGCGCGGCGTTCAGCATATCATCGACCGTGGCATAGTCATGGGCGGCGACGGCAGCCATAATGCCCTGATGCGCGCCCGTGGGGCTCATGTCGTTGAGCTTGCGGCGGTCGACGCGCACGACGACGGCGCCGCTCTCCTTTGCCATGGCGGCAAGGCGGCCAAGCGCACGGTCCGTGTCGCCGTCGGCCAGAAATACCTTGTTGATGGTGCGGCCGCTGCGCAGCGCCTCGGTGACGGCGTTGCGGCCCTCGATCATATCCTCAGGCAGCGATTCCTGCGCGGCCTCGCACGGCTTTCTCGGCTCTTTGGTATATTCTTTCATGGATGCCTCTGCTTTCCGGCGCACGATACGCCTTTTGCGATTTCATTACCTTGGGAAGCTCTGAATCAATCATCTGCGGCAGATGCCGGATCTTTTTCGTCAATCCATCGGTATGAAAAACTTGAAATATTGCGCAGCCGTTGGCGGCTTTGCCGCCT
>NZ_JBBMFF010000225.1:0-16548 GCF_040096185.1 Faecousia intestinalis
CCCCCCCCCCCCCCCCCCCCCCCCCCCCCCCCCCCCCCCCCCCCCCCCCCCCCCCCCCCCCCCCCCCCCCCCCCCCCTCGACACGATTTTTGAAAATAACGTATTCTGTTATTTTCTCCCGTTTTTCCGTATGCGCGGCAGGCCGGAGGTATAATTATCTCCGGGACTGCCTGCGCCATGCGCCGAGGGCTTGTTTTCTACGCCAACTACAACTCTGGCTGGCGTGTCCTCCTCGTCGGTGGCAACTGGAACAACGGCGGCAATGCCGGCCTTTTCTACTTCAACGCGAACAACGCCTCGTCGAACTCGAACTCGAACGTCGGTGCGCGACTACTTGTTTTTCTTTTGACTGGCGCAGGCTTTCCCTCACCGCTTGGTGAAAATATTGCCGCATAGGACGGGGTTTAGTAGGCTTCGGCTCGAATAACCTCGCAGGCAAACAAGGACGGAGGGGAAATCCTATGCCGAAACGAGTCGGCTATCTCTACGACAAGATGGTTGACCGGGACTTCATTCGCGCTGTCATTCAGGAGGCGGCAAAGGGGCGCCGGAGTCGTAAAGACATTGCCCCTGTGTTGGCAGACCTGGACGGGTATGTCGAAAAGACCTATGAGCTGGTCGCAAGCGAGAGCTTTGTACCATCCGAGCCGAAGATCCGCGAGATCTATGATGAGAGCAGCGAGAAGCACCGTAAGATCAAGATGGTCCCGTTCTGGCCGGACGGCGTGATCCAGTGGATGCTGGTGACGGCCATGAAACCGGTGCTTATGCGCGGGATGCACCCGTGGTCCTGCGCGTCGATTCCCGGACGTGGTGGAAAGCGAATCCACAAGAAGATCCGCGGCGCGCTCCGCAACGACCCGAAGGGGACGAAGTACGCCGCTGAGCTGGACGTCGCACAGTATTACCCCAGCATCTCCGGCAAGCGGCTGATCTGGGCGCTGGCGCGGAAGATCAAGGACAAGCGCTTTCTGCGGACGGTCTATTCCATCATCGAATCCTGCGGCGGCGGGCTGGCTATCGGGTATTACATCTGCCAATGGCTGGCAAACTTCTACTTGGAGCCGCTGGACAGGTACATCATGACGCTGCCGGGCGTGAAGTATATGACCCGCTACATGGACAACATCACCCTGCTCGGGCCGAATAAGAAGCAGCTGCACAAGGCGCGGAAGCTGGTCGCCGCGTTCATGCAGCAGCGGCTCGGCCTGTCCATGAAAGCGAACTGGCAGATCTATCCCACGGCAAAGCGCATGGTGAGCGCGGTCGGCTACCGCTTTTCCCGCACTCATGTCATTCTGCGCAAGCGGAATTTCCTGCGCTTCACCCGGCAATGCCGCCGCGTCAAAAAGCGGCTTGACGCCGGAAAGCCTATCATGTTCGCCCAGGCCTCCGGGCTACTGAGCCGCGCCGGGCAACTGAAGCACTGCAATAGCCATACAATTCGGGTGAAGTACATTGACCCGATTGGAGTAAAACATCTGAAGGAGGTCGTGCGAAATGAGAGTAAGAGGCGACAACGCGCCCAGCAACGCTTTCTCGCTGGAGGAGCAGCCTAATAAGCCGGGGGTAGCCCTGGTGCGCTTCTACGAGAACGCCGAGCCGTTTGAGGAAAAGCGGGACGAGCTGACCATCAGCGGGTGGGTGTACGACGAATATCACCTGGAGCTGAATATGTATGACGGCCTGAGTGAAGACATCCTCGGCAACTATGCCGGTTATCTGGCGCAAGCCAAGCTGCATGAGGCGGAGGGCAAGACGATCCCCTCCCTGCAGCAGCAGGTAGCCGACCTGGAGACCGACAAGGCGGCATTGACGGAAAAGGTGACGAGCCTTGAAGGGCAGGTCACCGATACGCAGATGGCGCTATGCGATGTCTACGAACAGATCGTCGCCGTGACATCTACAACAGGAGGCGAATAACCGATGGCGAGCAATTACATGGTGAAGGTCTACGCAGACCTGATCCGCAAAGGGAAAAAGACGATTGAGGAAGTTCCCGACCCGCTGCAAGCAGCCGTCCGGGAAATCCTCGAAAATAGCAAGAATGGAGCTGAGGGCTTATGAAAAGCCTTCGGCTCCTTCTTTTATACATTCTGATGGGAAAGGAGGTAGCAGTTATGGCAGTTGTCTACGCGACCCTGATCGTCAAGGGCAAGAAGACCATCGACCAGGTTCCGAGCCTGATTCGGAAGCAGGTCGAGGAGATCCTGGCAGATCTCGAAGTCACCGTCTGACCACGGCATTGATACGGAGGGCAGCTCCTTTACGGGGGCTGCCCTTCTTATCACGCGCAGAGGAGGATTGAGAGATGACGCTCAAGGAGATTTTGTTTGGTGGGGGAAGCGCGCTGTTTGTGCTGCTGACGCTGCTCCAGCTCGCCCCCATCAAAATCAATCCGTGGTCTGCAATAGCAAAGGCTTTCGGGCGCGCTATCAACAGCGAGGTCTTGGAGAAGGTCGGAAAGCTCGAAAGCGAGCTGCAGTGCGTTCGGTCTGGCATGGCCGAGGAAAAGGCCGTCAACTGCCGGGCGCGCATTCTACGCTTCGGCGATGAATGTCTCCACGGCGAGCGCCACACCAAAGATCATTTCGACCAAACGCTCCGGGACATCGCCGCCTACGAACGATACTGCGAGGATCATCCGGAGTTTGAAAACAATGTAACAGAGCTGACCAGTGACCGGATCAAGACAATATATCGCCGGTGCTTGGACAGCAACGACTTTTTGCAGTAAGGAGGACGCACAATGAACATGCTGGATATGACGATCATCCGCCTGGCCGCAGGGCTTGTGCTGCTGATCGCCGCGAACATTGCCCTCGGTTCCATCAATGCCATCATTGATGGGGAATGGGATCAGACGAAGTTCCGCAACGGCTGCATCAAGAGTGCAGTTGTGGCAGCGGCGCTGGTCGCGGTCTACTTCGCCGGGTACCTCAACCCCGATCTGATGGTAGTGGAGGTCGATGGGCAGACCGTAAACCTGATGACAGCGGTATCGCTGGCTATGCTGGCAGCCTTTACCGCCTATGCCGTTGATGTACTGAAAAAGCTGAAAGATATGCTCTCTACCGCGACACCCGGGGCGGACGCGGCGCCTACTGCGCTGCCTTCCGGTGAGGGCAAGGAAGACCATACCGCCCCCGAGGAGGAATGACCTATGAGCAATAGCCCTCTTGTCAGCTACACAAAGCTCAGCCCGAATCACTCCGGGCAGAGGACCCGTAAGATCGACCGCATCACGCCGCACTGCGTAGTGGGCCAGTGCAGCGTGGAGCGGTTGGGAGATATCTTCCTCCCCGCCTCCAGAGAGGCGAGCTGCAATTACGGAATCGGCGCAGACGGCCACGTCGGTATGTATGTCGAGGAGAAAAACCGATCCTGGTGTTCCTCCAGCAACGCAAACGACCAGCGGGCGGTGACTATTGAATGTGCGTCCGATGGTGCAGAGCCGTACGCATTCCGCGATGTGGTCTATCAGTCCCTCATTACGCTTTGCGTCGACATCTGCAAGCGCAACGGCAAGACCAAGCTGCTCTGGCTGGAGGATAAGGACAAGACGCTTGCCTACACCCCTGCACCGGACGAGATGGTGCTGACCGTACACCGCTGGTTTGCCAACAAAAGCTGCCCCGGGAACTGGATGTACGCCCGCATGGGCGACCTCGCCGAAAAGGTGACAGCCCAGCTTTCCACAGGCACGGACGAGGAGGATGACGATATGGATATCAACAAATTCAAGGAGCTTTGGCGTGAGATGCGCAAGGAGCTTCAGGACAACGATGCTTCCGCCTACTCGGAGGAAGCGCGCAAATGGGCTGTGGATAACGGCATCATTCGCGGCGGCAACTCCGATGAGTTCAATGGAATGTGGGAGGACATGATGACCCGCGAGCAGCTGGTGACCGTCCTCTACCGCTTCGCCCAGAAGTTTGGGCTGAGCTGATGGCAAGGCGCAAGCGCAGAGCCGCGAAGAAGCGCAAGGTCGAATGGAGCAAGGTCGTGTGCCTGCTGGCGATGCTGGCCGGTCTGCTGATCGTCCAGGAATGCCTGTTCCTCATGTATCTGTGCATCAAGAGCGGCTACACCGCCGCCGCTGCATGGCTGACCGCGGCCACCGGCGTTGGCGAGGCAATCATCATTGCCGGTGCAAACGGCTACCTCTCACTTGCGAAGTCCGACCACAAGCGCGGCGGGATCACCTTCGAGGCGGCCAAGGCGAAGAACTTCCGCACCGACGAGGAAGACGGAGGCAGCGTCGACAGCCCCGCCATCTGAATACCACCCGCACAATGAAAGCCCCCTCGCAGGATTTTACCGTCCTGTCGAGGGGGCTTTTTCTGTTTTCCGGCGCTTTCGCGTTTACGGGGGCGCAGGAGCGTTTTTCGCATTTGGGTGGGCGTCTACCCTCCCACGCCGCAAAGGTGGTGTTGCAACTCGCCTACGGCGGCGCGAGGGGCTTTTTATTCGCCCTCCGTCCTCTCTCGTTTGCCGAATGCACAGAAATGATCTCCAAAGACCAACAATCCGTGAACTTGACCGCAAGAGTATTTGTTCGCCCATGCCGCCCATGTTGCATAGCAGCAACTTTCGCATCGTACCACGGGAACGGCATCAATTGTCGGCGCATTTTCAATATCTGGTACCGTGAAATACGGCGTTGCGTTGCGACTTAGCCTTGCGCTGAGCTTATCGGCGTCAATCAGTCTCATGCTCATTACTTCCTTCCATCCTCGCCCCGCAGTGTGGGCAGTAGTTCGACAGAACAAACTTGTCGTTGCAGTCGTAAACAGCTTCCTCTTTGCAGGCAGAGCAGATATATCCGCCAATCGGGTCGCGTCCTGCAACTGCGGGATTCCATCCGGTCATTTCGCTTTCATAAACAGGCATCCACAACCCATGCACCACCGGCGCAACGTCGGCGGTATGAATTGCCTTTACTGCATTCAAAGCTAACTCCATTCCGTCTTCTACGCCGCGCTGGTATCTGTTTTTAGGCGCTTTGCGATAGCGCTCAAGCACGCGGCAAAGCATATCGCGTTCAATGTATTCAGTCATCAATCTCACCCTCCCCCATTTTTGCGCCACAATGAGGACAGTATGGAGTGACAGACTCCGGTTCGTCCCACTCCCAGCCGCAGGCGGAGCAACGGTTATAACCGTAGTCGTCCTCGATCCATTCTCCATGTGTCACCGGAGCGACATCAGCGGCGGGGGTAGCGGCAACAATTTCCATGGCTACCGCCCCATCTGAGCCGCTTTCCCACTTCGTTTCCATCACCTTTTTCACCACAACGCTCCGCTCAATGTAATCCATCGTCAGCCCTCCTCAAAAATCCCATGTGTCCCGCTTTGGGATAAACTCAATGATCGTTCCCTCCGGAACAGGGTCGCAGGGCTCGCCGTCAAAGGCGTTGCCCTGCTTCGTGCAGATGTCTGCCGGTCTGCTCCGGCGCGGGTCGACATCGACATAGAGCCGACCGTCGCACTCGTAGACGGGGCGATCCCAGCTGTCGCGGCCTCTGTATTCCAGCCGCAACACTGGCGCGGCGCAGAACTCCTCGTAGCTCATGTGGCCCTCCGCTTTCATCGCGGCACTGGCAGCGGCCAGCTCCTCGGGCGTCCAAGATTTACTCACAGGTATTGTCTCCCTTCTTCATCGTCCACGGTGAAATGATAGCCCTCGGTCAAAAGCACAGTCCCTTTGATTGGCGCGTGGATCATGACGGTGCGGCGACCGATGTAATCCGCTGGAATTTCACCGCGCTCGACCATATCCCGAAAGTACGGGCAATCATTCCAGCGGTCGGTGTACTGCTCACGCGCCCACGCTGCGGTGGAGTAGTGCCGCCTCATGCGCCAGTTCTCCGGCGCGGAGACGATAGCCCATGCGGTCAGCGGCCGCCGATCCCCCGTCATGTCTTCCAGCGCCTCCACCGTGCCGCAGGCATCGCAGATATGGACCGTTGCCCTGCGGCTCAGTGCGTTGCGGGTGACGCTCTCCGCGTCCATCGCCATCTTCCCGCAGCGGGGGCAGGCAAAATGCCCGCCCTGCTGCTTCTCTGCAAAACGCTCGATCAGTGTCTTGGCTTCGTTCTCGTTCATAGAAATCTCTCCTTTCTCAGAACTGTTTGATGATGTCCTGCGCGTTTTCGCCGTAGTAACTCTTAATCCATCTATCGGCAAGGATTTCAATGTCAGTGGTGCGCTCGTAGCGCACGTCAATCAACAGCGTTTGCGTTGATGTCTTAACCGTCATGTAGTAGCCTGTGCCGTAGTGCTTGTTGTCGGTGGGGGGAACGAGGGTAAATGTGAGACTTTCGGTAAAAGGCTCGCCCTCACAGGTTGTCCCCTTGACGGTAGCGTTCATAGTGTTGTAATCCATATCGTGTCCTTTCTCCCCGTCGTGCCGATAGGTCAGCCGGTCATGTCATTACAACTTGGCGTTGTAGTCTTTCAACTTGACTTGGATGATGATTTCTTCGCGGCCCATGGTAACATAGGTGATTTTGGCTTCCAGAACTCCCGGCATCGCTTGCGCTGGGATTTTGTATAAGCTGCGGAAGTGGCCGATCTCCTGCATACCGGCTTTCACCACAACGGGGATTTCATCGCTGGCCGCGCCGATCTGACTGCAAAAGTCGAAGACAGTAATTTTTCTCATGCCCGCCCTCTCACTCAATGGCAGCTTCGATGCTGCTGATGACTTCCTCCAGGTTATCTACGGCTTCGGAGAGGTTGTCGCAGGCCTCGTCTGCCTTTTCATAGCGTTCGCTCTCCTGCATATTCTCAGGGATATTGTCGCGGTACTCTTCCTCCTCAGCCTGGAGGTCTTCGAGGCTGCCCTTCAGCTCCTCCAGCTGGTCGATGATACTCTGCAAATTCTTGCGGCGGATCTTGTTCATGGTTAGTCCTCCTCCCCATAGTCTTCTTCAAAGCTGCCCTCGGTAATGCCGCCGTAGGTGTAGCCGTTGTCAAAACTCAGATAGACCGGCGTATCTTCATCGTACTGGGCGAGGAAGTTAATCAGCTCGCCGGCCGTCATCGTTCTGCGGATCTGGTCGATGCCGTAACCTTCGCGGAAAGTAGAACAAATCAGCTTTTTCATTGTCGGCGCTCCTTTCTCAAAATCTGAACACCAGCCCTTTGACCTCGCGGCGGCCTGATGGATCGTGCAGTGGATCGCGGGTAACAGTTCCGACGCCCTCCAGATACGCGCCCTCGGCTACCAAGGCGTGGACACTTTCCATGAGCGCGGTTGACTGATCTGTGACGATAATCTCGTCAATATCAGCTGCGGTTAATGCAGCAACGAATTCTTTCATCACGCCGTCCTTAATCTGACTGCCCCATGGAAGCGCTCTGACCTCAAACATATCGGCTCGGTCTTCTGTGCTCTGCTCCCAGCTTCGATACGCGTAAACCTGTCCGCGAGTGGGGTTCTTCTCCGTGTCGCGGAGCTTTTCAAAGTATTCCTTTGCGGTATCTCTGTTGAGCGTATCCAAAATCTCCTGCCGGATTTCATCGGTGATATTGATCTTCATCTTGCGTTCCTCCTTGTATTTTCACACTCGGTGCTTTATACTGAGGGGGAGGGGAGCTTTCCCGCTCCCCCTCGCGCCGGGGTTAGGTCTCTTGGCGTTCGCCCTGCTGGGGCTTGCTGTTAGGTTTGATGGTGATTGTAATCCGGTCGGCTAAATCGGGGTTATCAGCCAGCAACCTCAGAAGCTCTTGCAGGGCTTCTTTTTTTGCTTTGTCCATCGGCCTGTCCTCCTTTCCGGAGAGGTTTGTTCCTCTCCCTTACAAGAACTATATTACACTAATTCGTGTCATTTGTCAACAGTTATTTTACATTTTTTCGTGGAAATCGTAAAAAAGTTTTTGACAAGCGACACATTTTAGTGTATAGTACGAGTGAGGAGGTGAGAGTATGGGGCTCTCTGTTGCTGAAAAGATTCGCCTGATCATGAAAAGGCAGAAAATAACGATGGGCGATCTGGCTGAGGCGTCAGGGCAGACGCGGCAAAACCTGTCCAACAAAATGACGCGCGGGAACTTTACGGAAAAAGACATCACGGAGTTGGCGGCTGCGCTCGGCTGCACAGTCGAAATCCGTTTTGTCACACAGGACGGCGAGGAGATATAAGAAAAGGCCCCGGGCGAATGAACGCCCGAGGCCTCGGAGCAGGCTTAACGCTTGCTATGTATATCCGCGCCGGTGCGCGTCTTGACTCTGGTCTCCTTGTTTTCCTCTCGGATCATCAGGTCTGACAGCTCACACCCCAGCGCCTCACAAATAAGATCCAGATGCTCCAGGTTTACCCTTTCTGCGATCTCATGGTACAGGTCATTGATCGTCGAAGGTCGAATGCCTGTTGCCCTTGCAAGGTCAGCTTGTGACCACCTCCGCTCGCCAAGGCGGGTGGACAGTAAAATCCTAATCATAGCCATGCTCCTTTACGGTAGATTCTAACAACGATTTTAGAATCTCGCTGGATTTTGGTAGATTATAACGAAATCCGTTATGGCTATGAGAGAACACAAAGAGGCTACCACACAGGAAATTCCCTGTGTAGTAGCCTCTTTCTTTATTTCTTGGCATAGGCAAGTGGAAACACCAGGACAAATATCCCGCCGGTCATATAGACCGTTGGGGCAGAGCAAAAGCCAGGCGAACCGGCTTGGTTCGTCTGGCTCTGCTTTGGTGGGGGAAGGTGGATTCGAACCACCGAAAGCACTGCTAACAGATTTACAGTCTGCCCCCTTTGGCCACTCGGGAATTCCCCCAAATATGAACTTGTCCGTTTGAAAACACTGTGGAGCCGGTAGACGGATTCGAACCCCCGACCTGCTGATTACAAATCAGCTGCTCTACCGGCTGAGCTATACCGGCGTCTCAAACAAGCATGGTTATTATAGCGAGTTCGCGCCGTTTTGTCAACCACTTTTTTGAGATATTTCGATTTATTTTTCTGTCTGGCCGCCGCAGGTCCCCCCGACGCTTGCGTTTTGGCCCGATCCATGCTATGATACCCCCGATCTGAAACCGTGCAAGGAGTTGGTCTGTCATGCTGCCGCAGGGCTTCCCGGAACGAATGCTGCACCTGCTCGGCGAAGCGGAATTCGCCGAATTTCTCGCCTCCTATGAGCGCCCGCGGAGCGCCGGGCTGCGTCTGAATCCGCGCAAGCCCCTGCCGGATGGCGCTTCTCTCCCGTTCTGCGAGGCACAGGTCCCGTGGGAGCCGAACGGCTATTACGTCTGCGAAGGCAGCCGCCCTGGCCTGCACCCGTGGCACGACGCAGGCGCATACTATCTGCAGGAGCCGAGTGCCATGGCCCCGGCGCACCTGCTGGACGCGCAGCCCGGTGAGCGGGTGCTCGACCTCTGCGCCGCGCCCGGCGGCAAGACAACGCAGCTGGCCGCCGCCATGCAGGGCCGTGGCCTGCTCGTTTGCAATGAGATCCATCCGCGCCGCGCGCAGGTGCTCGCCTCGAACGTCGAACGGCTCGGCATTCCGAACGCGCTCGTGCTCAGCGAGCATCCTGCAAAGCTGGCCCAGCGCTTCCCCGGCTATTTTGACCGCATCCTTGTCGACGCCCCCTGCTCCGGCGAGGGCATGTTCCGGAAGGAGGAGGCCGCCGTAACGGACTGGAGCGAGGCGACCGTGGCCATGTGCGCCGCGCGGCAGCAGGAGATCCTCGCCTCCGCAGCCGAAATGCTGGCCCCCGGCGGGCGGCTCGTCTATTCCACCTGCACCTTCTCGCCCGAGGAAAACGAGGGCGTCATCTCCGCCTTTCTGCATGCGCATCCGGCGTTTTCCGTCGAGCCGGTCGAGGCTCCCTGGTTCTCTCCGGCGCGGCCGGACTGGATCAGCGATCCCGCGCCCGGTCTGGAGCACGCCTTCCGCCTCTGGCCGCACCGTCTGCGCGGCGAGGGCCACTTTGCCGCCGTCCTGCGCAGCCATGCGGACGGCGCACGGCAGGATGTTCCCACGGAACGCCCCGCTCAGCTCCCGGCAGCCGCCGCAGACTTCCTGCGCAACTGCACGCAGCCCCTGCCGGACGGCGTGCCCGTCTGCTTCGGCTCCGTGTGCTATCTGGCCCCGGCGGAGACGCCCGCCCTTTCCGGCCTGCGCGTGCTGCGCGCCGGTCTGGAGCTTGGCGAGCTGCGCCGTGACCGCTTCTCCCCCGCCCACGCGCTGGCGCTCTGGCTGCACACCTACCCGCAGACGGCGGATTTCCCGGCCGGCGGCCCGGAGATCGCCGCCTATCTGCGCGGCGAGACGCTGCACGGCACGCAGCGCGGCTGGACGCTGCTGACGGCCGGCGGGCTTTCACTCGGCTGGGTACGCGGCGCGGACGGCATTCTAAAGAATCAGTATCCAAAGGGCCTGCGCCGTCTGCGCTAACGGCTTCATTGGCGTTTTCTCCGCCCAATTTCCGGTTTTCTCTTTACAGAATGTTCAAACTATGCTATACTAGACCGTCGAAAGAACTTTCCAGCTGAACGTCTCGGCGGGAAGGATCCTCTGCCTGAAATTGGCGCTGTTGTTTTGCGACATATTGCATATACTCCGATCGTGAGAGGGTATGACATGAATAAATACATTATCCAGGGCGGCCATCCGCTGTCCGGCGTCGTAACCGTCAGCGGCGCAAAAAACGCCGCCGTGGCGATCCTTCCGGCCGCGCTGCTCATAAACGGCACCTGCCGCATCGAAAACGTGCCGGATATCTCCGATGTCCGGCTCCTGTTGGAGATTCTGGACAGCATGGGCGCAAAGATCCGTCGCCTGAGTCCGAACACGCTGGAGCTCTGCTGCACAAATGTGCGCGATTCCGAGGCCTCCGACGCGCTGGTGCGCCGCATCCGCGCCTCCTATTATTTCATCGGCGCGCAGCTCGGCCGCTTCGGCCACGCCCGCGTGGCGCTGCCCGGCGGCTGCAACTTCGGCGCGCGCCCCATCGACCAGCATATCAAGGGCTTCGAGGCCATCGGCGCCGCCGTTGACCTCAAGGACGGCTTCGTCTGCGCCGCCGCTCCGGCGGACGGCCTGACGGGCGGCCGTGTCAATCTCGACGTCGTCTCCGTCGGCGCGACCATGAACATCATGATCGGCGCAGTCCTGGCGAACGGCACGACTGTTATCGAGAACGCCGCAAAGGAACCGCACATCGTCGATCTGGCGAACTTCCTGAACGCCATGGGCGCGAAGGTCTCCGGCGCGGGTACCGACGTCATCAAAATTCGCGGCGTCCGCAGCCTGCACGGCGGCAGCTACTCCATCATTCCGGACCAAATCGAGACGGGCACCTATATGGCGGCCGTCGCGGCCACGGGCGGCGACGTGCTTATCCAGAACGTCATCCCCAAACATATGGACTGCATCTCCGCCAAGCTGCGCGAGATGGGCGTGAAGATTGCCGAATACGACGACGCCATCCGCGTGCAGCGCACGGGCGTCATGCGCCGGGCCAATGTCAAGACGATGCCGTATCCCGGCTTCCCGACGGACATGCAGCCGCAGATCGCCGTGTGCATGTCTCTGGCCTCCGGCGTGAGCGTCATTACGGAGAGCATCTATGACACGCGCTTCGGCTATTGCGCCGAGCTCAACCGCATGGGCGCGTCCATCAAGGTCGACACGAAGGTCGCCATCATCACGGGCGTGGAAAAGCTGCACGGCTGCACCGTCCGCGCCTGCGACCTGCGCGCGGGCGCTGCCATGGTCATCGCCGGACTTGCCGCCGACCGCACGACAACGATCGAGGACATTGAATACATTGAGCGCGGCTACGAAAACCTCATCGGCAAGCTCACCGCGATCGGCGCGGAGATCCGCCGTGTCAGCGTTCCGGATGGAACGGCCGTCCCCGCAGCAGTCTGAAGCGTATTCCAGCGTATTTTCTGCTCCGCCGCGGCATTTCCCGCGGCGGAGCATTTTTATGATTTGAAAAGGACCTCTCAGCGATATCTATGGACAAATTCGTATTTCTTCTTGAGCTCATCGGCACGGTGGCCTTTGCGGCCTCCGGCTCGCTGACCGCCATGCGCCGCCATATGGACCTGCTCGGTGTCATCGTGCTCGGCGTCATCACCTCCGTCGGCGGCGGCATCCTGCGCGACGTCATCCTCGGCATCACGCCTCCCCTCGCCTTCCGTGACCCGACATGCACGCTCGTGGCCGTCGGCGTGTCGCTTTTGCTGTGCATCCCGTGGATCCGCCACAGCCTCATGCATAACCACCGTCTGTTCGACGTTTCCCTGCTGCTCATGGACTCCGTCGGCCTCGGTGTATTCACCGTCATGGGCATCTGGAACGCCATGGACTTCTCGCCGGACCGCAGCACCTATCTTCTTGTGTTCGTCGGCCTGCTGACGGGCGTCGGCGGCGGTGTCATGCGCGATGTACTGGCCGGGAACACGCCCTATATTCTCGTCAAGCACGTTTACGCCTGCGCCTCGCTCGCGGGTGCAGTGCTCTGCGCCGTGCTGTGGCGGCATGTGCCGCAGTATGTGGCCATGCTGGCCGGTATGGCGGCCGTCCTGCTCATCCGCCTGCTCTCAGCGCATTTCCGCTGGAATCTGCCGCGCGTGAAGGACGAAACACTCTGAAAGACTTTGCCGGAACGGTATTTCTGCCGCTCCGGCATTTTTTTGTCCGGAAAACAGGGCAAAAATCCGGGATTTCCCGAAAAAAAGGATTGACCCCCGACGTTTCGTATGATAGAATAACTCTACCTGTGAAAAAGGGCTTTTTTGTTATGCCCTTTTTGCCTGCGGACGGCGCCCGCGTAGTTTCGGCGTCCCCTAAATTTTTCTAGCCGCAGGTCATGCAGGGAGGCAAAATTTTAAGGAGGTGCCGAACAATGCGAGTCAAGATCACGCTCAGATGCAACGAATGCAAGCAAAGAAACTACAACACGATGAAAAACAAGAAGAACGACCCCGACCGTCTTGAAATGAAGAAGTATTGCAGGTTCTGCAGAAAGCACACGGTTCATACCGAGACGAAGTAAGGGAAAGGGTGAAAGCAATGGCAGAAGTCAACAAGAAGCCGAATATCTTTGTCCGCATGGGCACAGGCCTTTCCCGCTGGTTCCGCGAAATGAAGAGCGAGCTGAAGAAGGTCGTCTGGCCCTCCGGCAAGCAGCTGGTGAACAACACCGTCGTCGTTCTCGTCGCCGTTCTGATCGTCGGTATCATCGTCTGCCTGTTCGATCTCGGCGCAGGCGAGCTGATCGGCCTGCTGCGCAAGCTGTTCTAAGTCAGGACAAGCGGTATGGCAGAAACAGCAAAATGGTATGTTGTGCATACCTATTCCGGTTATGAAAATACCGTTATGGCGACCATTGAAAAAACGGTCGAGACCCGTCAGCTGCAGGACATCATCCAGCAGGTCTCCATCCCCATGGAAACCGTGACCGAAGTCACGGAAAAGGGTCCGAAGACCTATGACCGCAAGGTCTTCCCCGGCTATGTGCTGGTGAAGATGGTCATGACGGATGACGCCTGGTATATCATCAAGAACGTCCGCGGCGTCACCGGGTTTGTCACATCCGGCAGCACCAAGCCCACCCCCCTGACGGAGGATGAGGTCATTCAGCTCGGCGTCGAAAAGCGCGAGATCGTCGTTGGCTACAAGGTCGGCGACACGGTCCGCATCACGGACGGCCCGCTGACGAGCTTCAGCGGCATCGTCGAGGAGCTGGACGTCGAAAAGAACCGGGTGCGCGTCACCGTTTCCATGTTCGGCCGCGAAACGCCGGTCGATCTGGAGCTCGATCAGGTGGAGCTCTCCACCGACTGATCCGGGCAAAACGTGGGAGGGGTTCTCCCCCGCCAGAAATACGCGTCAGCGTATTACCACATTCTATTTGGAGGTGCTTATCATGGCACAGAAAGTTACTGGTTATATCAAACTTCAGATTCCGGCCGCCAAGGCGACCGCTTCGCCCCCTGTCGGCCCGGCTCTCGGCCAGCATGGCGTCAATATCGCACAGTTTATCCGCGAGTTCAACGACCGCACCAAGGATCAGGCCGGTTTTAAGATCCCCGTCGTGATCACGGTCTATGCGGACCGCAGCTTCTCCTTCGTCACCAAGACGCCTCCGACCCCGACCCTCATTCTGAAGGCCATCGGTCAGGAAAAGGGCTCCGGCGTTCCCAACAAGAACAAGGTCGGAACCATCACCAAGGCGCAGGTGCGCGAGATCGCAGAGCGCAAAATGCCCGACCTCACCGCCGCCACCATCGAGGCCGCGATGAGCCAGGTTGCAGGCACCTGCCGCAGCATGGGCATCGTCGTTGTCGACTGATCGCTGAGTCTGCCGAGGTCGCCTGACCTCATCTATGTGGGAGGATTATTCCGCATCACCACTTTAAGGAGGATATAACATTGTTTAGAGGTAAGAAATATAAGGACAGCGCGAAGCAGATCGACCGCTCCGTGCAGTATGAAGTCTCCGACGCCCTTGCGCTCGTCGTGAAGACCGCCCCCGCCAAGTTCGACGAGACCGTCGAGATCCACATCAAGCTCGGCGTCGACTCCCGCCACGCTGACCAGCAGGTCCGCGGCGCCATCGTCCTGCCCAACGGCACCGGCAAGACCCGCAAGGTCCTTGTCTTCGCCAAGGACGCCAAGGTCGACGAGGCCAAGGCAGCCGGCGCTGACTATGTCGGCGGCATGGAGCTCGTGGAGAAGATCACGAAGGAAAACTGGTTCGACTTCGACGTCGTCGTCGCTTCCCCGGATATGATGGGTATCGTCGGCCGTCTTGGTAAGGTCCTCGGCCCGAAGGGCCTCATGCCCTCCCCGAAGGCCGGCACCGTCACCCCGAACGTCGCCGCTGCCGTCAAGGAGATCAAAGCCGGTAAGATCGAGTATCGTCTCGACAAGACCAACATCATCCACTGCCCGATCGGCAAGGTCTCCTTCGGCGCTGAGAAGCTGACCGAGAACCTGAACACGCTGCTTGGCGCCGTCGTCAAGGCGAAGCCGGCCGCAGCAAAGGGCCAGTATATCCGCTCCTGCGTCGTTGCCTCCACCATGGGCCCCGGCGTGAAGGTCAATACTGCCAAGTTCTAATGCGTTTGATCATGGAGCAGCAAAGCGTTTGTCTGCTCCATGAATTTCCCCAAAAATCAGAAAATTGCTTGACAAATCCGGCATTTTCTGATAAAATATTTCCCGTTGCCAGAGACAGCAGGAGGCTTACGCCGTAACGATCCCCATCCTGCCGAGGTTACACGAAATACATGTGATTTCTGTGTCCTCATGTCTTTTGGCATGAGGACATTTTTTCGGAGGTGACACACATTGCCCAATTCCAAGGTACTTGAAAGCAAGAAGGCAATCGTCGATGCACTGGCTACGAAGCTGCAGGGTTCCACCGCTGCCGTGTTCGTGGACTACAAGGGCATCACTGTCGCACAGGATACCGAGCTTCGCAACAAGTTCCGTGAAGCTGGCGTGGAATACACCGTTGTTAAGAACACTCTGACTCGTTTCGCTGCCAACAAGGCCGGCTATAACCAGTTCGATGAGATGCTCAACGGCACCACTTCCCTCGCCACCACCACGGGTGATCCCATTGCTCCGGCTCGTATCGTCTGCGAGTTTGCCAAGAAGAACAAGAACGTTCTGAAAATCAAGGGCGGCTTCGTTGAAGGCTCCGTCCTGTCTGTCGAGCAGCTTCAGGGCTTCGGCGAGCTTCCCAGCAAGGACGCTCTCATCGCCCAGGTTCTCGGCACCTTCCTGGCTCCGATCTCCGCTCTGGCATTCTGCCTCGACCAGATCCGCCAGCAGAAGGAAGGCCCCGCTCCTGCAGAAGAAGCTCCCGCAGAAGCCTAATCCATCACTCATCTATTACACTAATTAGGAGGATTTTATAATGTCTGAGAAAATCGCTGCCCTGATCGAAGAAGTTAAGGGTCTGTCCGTCCTCGAGCTGTCTGAGCTTGTCCATGCTCTCGAAGAGACCTTCGGTGTCTCCGCTGCCGCTGCCGCTGTTGCTGCTCCCGCTGCCGGTGCTGCTGAGGCCGCTGAAGAGAAGACCGAGTTCGACGTCGTCCTGAAGGAATGCGGCGCGAACAAGATCGCTGTCATCAAGGTCGTCCGTGCTCTGACCGGCCTGGGCCTGAAGGAAGCCAAGGAGATCGTCGACAACTGCCCGAAGACCCTGAAGGAAGCTGTTTCCAAGGAAGATGCCGAGAAGATCGTCAACGACCTCAAGGAAGCCGGCGCTACCGCAGAGATCAAGTAAGATATCCCCTATCCTGCAATTTACGCCGCAGCACCGAAGTGCTGCGGCGTTTGCGTTTCCCATAAGCCTCGCAGAGTTCGCCGCCCGCAGGCGGCGAATCAATTGAGATCATTTTCTCCGGCGGCGTGTACGTCGGAGAAAATACCACTCAGTCCGTCAGTGTGCGAATCGTTCGGCTCCGGCGGACGATTCGTGCGCGCAGCGGACTGAAATTCCCTTATCAGAAAAGCCCTTTTGGCTTTTCTGATAGGCTCACGCCGCAGCACCGAAGTGCTGCGG
>NZ_JBBMFF010000226.1:0-9186 GCF_040096185.1 Faecousia intestinalis
ATATTTCAAGATTTTCAAACCGATAAGTTGGGGCGAAAGACCCGCTGAGCGCCGTAGCCGATTTATTCAGAGGTTCCCAAGATCATTATATCACAGCGTATCGAGGATGACAAAGAACCGCTGTCGGAATTCGTGCCAAAATCGCCCCTTTCGTGCTACGGCGCTTGAAAAAAACGAATGGCCCTTTTATACTGAGCGCAAGCAAGATGCCAAATCGGATGAAGGAAGGAGGGAAATCTGTGTATCGTATTGCCGTGCTGGCAGAACAGGAAGCAGAGCGGCAGCGCTACGCCGAGCAAATTATCCGATTTTGTGAAGCGAAGGGGCTGTTTCCGCAGGTCATGCAATATGACGACCAGGAACGCTTTTTTGAAACGGCGCAGAAAGAGGTTCCAACCAATGCCGTCATTGCACTTTCCGGAGTGGCAGGACTGAATGCAGCGGAGCATCTTCGCTCCTTATGCCCCGCGTGCCGGATGATCTGGTGCAGCGACTTGGATTTCTCCCTTCACGCCTTCCGGCTGCGGGCAGACTATTTCCTGCTGGAGCCGGTTTCCGAGGAAGCGTTTCAACTGGGACTTTACACCTGGCTCGCATAAAACCCCAACAAACTTTATGAAAAATAAATAAACGGAGGATATTTTGATGAAAATGGAAAAAGTATTACGCTCTGCGCTGCTCCTGCTGCTGGCTGCTGCGCTCTGCCTGAGCATGGCAGCCTGTACACAGACGCCAGCCGAGTCTTCCCCGGCCTCTGAAACGCAGACGCCCGAAACGGCCGCATCAGAGAAAGCCTCGACGGAGGATGATATGCCGGAGGACGCTGGCACAGGGGAGACCCCGGCGTCCGACGCATTGTCCTCTGCACTGCCGGTCAAGACGCTGCGCGCCAAGCGTGTCGACGAAAACCCCTATATGGCAAAGAGCGACGCCAACATTCACCACGACGGCTACAATACCGACTCTACGGATGAAGTCCTGCCGCTTGGCATCTATCCGGAGATCAATGTTTCCTATGAAAAAACCAACGCGAACGCTTCGCCTGCCATTTACTTTGACAGCTACGGCCACGCAGTCGTTCCGCTGCTCGGCGGCATCGCCATCCGCGATCTGAATGCCGAAGAGACGAAGACTCTTGGCTATTTCTCTCCGAAGCAGCACGACGGCGGCGGTTACGTCATCCAGAGCTCCTACACGTTCCTGGACTCGGAAAACCGCATCGTCTGCCCCACCAGCAACAACCATGTGCTGATGCTGCGGGCAACCGATGAAGCAGGAAACGTCCTGCCTGAATTTGAAAAGGTACTGGACATCGACATCAAGGCGGCAGCCGAAGCTGCGCTCGGCAAGGAGCTGACGCAGAATCTTCTTTCCGTGGTCTTTGACTACGACGGCAACCTCTGGTTTGCAACCGGCGGCTTCCGCATCTATCCCGAGCGTGAGCAGCAGGGCGTGCTCGGCTACATCGCGAGTTCGGCGATTGAGGCGATCCTGAACGGAGAGCAGGCCGACCTTTCGAAGGCCGTCTTTGTCCACGAGCTGACCCCCGGTGAGGGCGCGGAAAACGGAATTGCCGCCTCCAAGGACGGCGCGGTCATCCTGACCAATAAAAACTGCTATCTGCTGCGCGCAGAAGATGGCGTCGACGTTGCGTGGTGCACGCCGTATGAGAGTGTTGGCGCAAAGGTCAGCGGCGAAAACGACAAGACCACCGGCGGCGGTCTTGCCTGGGGCGGCGGCTGCTCCCCGTCGCTGACGCCGGATCTTGTGATGTTCACCGACAACGCGGATCCCGTCAAGCTGCTGGCGCTCGATATGAAGACCGGTGAGATCGTTGCAAGCATGCCGGTTCTGGATGATCTGCCCGAGGGCTATCAGGTGGCGGTTGAAAACTCTGCCATCGTCTATGATGACAGCGAGGGCACCGTCAGCACGATTGTCTGCAACTGGTTCGGCGCAGGCAGCGCAGGCCTTGCCGATCCCGACAGCGATTCCTCCATCCAGAGCTACGCCAACATCTATGACATGAACTGGCTGACGAAGGGCAACTGCATGATCGCGCCCGGCGTCGAACGTGTCGATACCATCAAAACCGATTCCGGCTATGAGATGAAGAGCATCTGGTCTCGAAATGACCTGAGCGATACATCGATTCTCAAGCTCTCCACCGCGACGGGCTATATCTACGGCTATGTGCAGGATCTGGAAAGCGGCATGTGGCAGTACATCATTCTGGACTTTGCCACCGGCGAGACGGTATTCACCATGGACGTCTCCAACAAATATGGCTACAATAACATGGCTATCGGTATGTATGCCGGAAACAGCGGCAACGCGCTCTACTGCCCGACGGGCTATCTGGAGCTGCTGTGCTTGCAGGATCGCTTTGTGTATCTTCCCGAAATGCCCTACCGCAAGGTCGATCTCGATAAGGCCGCGCGGAACGTACTGACACAGGAACAGTTTGAGCAGGACGGCGGTGTCGGCACGGTCGCCAGCTGGCGCAACACCGTGACACTCGAAAACGTCCACCCCAACACGACGGTCTCGTTCCGGATGAACAATCTTTCCGGAAGCGCCGCTGATTTGAAGCTCTATGCCTACGGTGCAGACGGAAAGCTGGCGGAGGTCAGCAAAGAGCTGTGGACGATCACGGATGAAGCTGGGACTGGCGTGGATACCCTGGCCGACGGCACACTGTATGAGCTGCGTGTCAGCGTCGCAGACGGCGGTGCGCTTGATCTGAGCGAGACGGAAAAGGAGATCATCATTTCCGTTGTGCTTGCAAAGTAAGTCTCAAGGAAGGCTATCAAAAAAACTACAAAATCACCCCCGTTTCTGATTGATATGCTCCCTTTATGAGAGACAGTGAAATAAATACACTGTCAATCACGAAGGGAGCATTGTTCCTGTCAAGAAGGAAAACCAGCAGATCAGAGCAACTGTCGGCGGCGAAAGCCTCTGCATGACCTGCGGGCGCGTCAGCCCTTTGTCCACGCAGTCCACCTTTGAAGATTTAGCGGTGGATTTTGAAGGAACGACAGCCAGCGGTGCGGAGCGATTCTATCGGCGCACACTGGATAAGCTGCGCCTGAAGCTGCTGGAAAGCAGGCTTGTCCATACCGTGACGCTGAAGCAGACCGAATGCCGCAAAAGGAACAAAAAAGAGCTTTCAAGGCTTGCAGAAAGAAAGGGGCGGAATAATCGATAGTTTACCATAAAGAGAAAATCACAAACGACTTCATAGTCAATCCATCCGCACAAACCCTTCCGAGGAGATGACCAAAAACAGAAGAGAATCATAGGAGGACAACATGAAAAAGATACTTGCAATTCTACTATCGCTGCTTACCCTGCTTTCCTGCGGACTTCTTTCCGCCTGCTCTGCCGAAAAAACGCAGCCGGATACACCGGATACGGAAACCGTGTGGGAAACGGTCAGCGAGGCATACATCTATGCGTTCCCACTGGTGCTGACCGACGCAACCAAAACATTATCGACCAATACGGACGGAACCATGACTGGCCGTGCGCCCATCAATCAGTTCAACCATGCACAAAAGCTGGCGGACGCCTCTTTCCGCACCGTTGTGACGCCGAACGTCGATACCGTCTATTCGCAGGCGTGGCTTGACATCCGTGAAGAGCCTATGATCTTCGTTCTGCCGGAAACGGATCGCTTCTGCAATGTGCAGCTTCTGGATGCGTGGACGAACACCGCCGCCGTGCTGGACAAGGCGGGTGCTTATGCCATCGCGCTTCCCGACTGGGAGGGCGAGCTGCCCGACGGTGTGACGCGCGTGGACGTGCCCACCGCAACGGTGTGGTCGATCACCCGCACGGTGCTGTCCGGGAACGAGGATCTGCCCAATGTCTGTGCCATTCAGGAGCAGATGCAGCTCCTGCCGCTTTCGGCTTATGTACAGGGAGGCGAGTATGCCGCACCGCAGGGAGCTTATAAAGAGGAAAATGACTTTGTTCCCGTGAACAAGGTGCTTTCCATGACGCCAGCAGAGTTTTTCAATACGGCGAACGCTCTGATGCAGGTCAACCCGCCCGCCGATGCGGATGAGGAGCTGCTGAAGAAGCTCTCCGCCATCAACGTGGGCGCGGGCAAGACCTTCGACGCCGCCCTCCTGGGCGAAGGAGCTGCCGAGCGCTGGACGCAGATGCTTCAGGGGCTTCGCGCCACGCTGGCCGCCGATGGCGCGAAGTATGCGCAGAAACTCGGTCAGTGGATCTATTACGGCAAGCCCATCGGCGACTTCGGCACGGAGTATACCTACCGCGCGATGGTAGCGCTGGTGGGGCTTGGCGCCAACACCGTGGACGTGGCGATCTATCCCAAGACAGCGGTGGATGAGACCGGCGCAGCGCTGACCGGAGAAAAGAAGTATACGCTCCACTTTGAAACCCTTCCTCCCACGCTGGAGGGCGGCTTCTGGTCCGTGACCGCCTACGGAGAGGATGATTTCCTCATTGACAATTCCATCGACCGCTACTGCATCAACGACCGCTCCGACTTCAAGCTGAATGCGGACGGCACATTGGATATTATCCTGTCCAAGGATGCACCGGAAGACACCTCTAACTGGCTGCCTGTTTCCGACGGGGAATTTCATCTGTTCATGCGGATCTATGTACCGGATATGACAGCACTGGATAGCTGGCAGCCGCCTGTTATCCGCGAACAATAAGGAGAGGCTATGAAACGTATTGCAGCAATGCTTCTTGCATCGGTACTGCTGCTGTCCTGCGTCGGCTGTGCGCAGGATGGGCACAAAGAGCCGGGCGCGGAAAAGGCAGACCTGGGTCTGACCGCCGAGGTCAAGCCCGCCACAGACTTTACGGCAAAGGCAAATGCCGCCGTCTACGATGAACTTGACTTTGATGATAAGCAGGAATATGAATTCGCCACCCGCGGACTGATCGACGCGCCGGAAGCACTGGAACTGAAGGACGAGGATGGGACGATCCTCTGGAGTCAGGAAGCCTATGCGTTCCTGGACGATTATGAAAAAGCGCCTGACAGCGTAAATCCCAGCCTCTGGGAGAACACGAAGAACAACCATGCCTATGGCCTTTTTGAAGTGACGGATGGCATCTATCAGGTCCGCGGCTATGACATGGCAAATCTCACCGTTGTCAAGGGCGATACCGGCTGGATCGTCTTTGACACGCTGATGAGCGTGGAGTGCAGCCAGGCTGCCATGCAGCTGATCGAAAAGAATCTTGGTAAATTCCCGGTCAAGGCCGTCATCATCTCTCATTCCCACGCCGACCATTTTGGCGGCATCGCCGGCGTGATGGCGAAAGAGGATAAGGCAGACGAGACACTTTCTATTGAAGATCAGCTCGCCAGCGGCAAGATCCCCGTGATCACGCCTGTGGGCTTCACGGAGCACTCCGTGAAGGAAAATGTCTACGCCGGTAAGGGTATGGGCCGCCGCAGCAATTATCAGTATGGCATCCTGCTGACCCCCGGCGTGACCGGCAAGCTGGCGCAGGGCATCGGCATGGGGCAGTCCACCGGAACGGTCTCCTTCATGACGCCCAGCTACGAGATCACACAGTCCGGTGAAAAGCTGACGATCGACGGTGTGGAGCTGGAGTTCCAGCTCACGCCGGGTACGGAAGCGCCCGCCGAAATGAACACGTGGCTGCCCCAGTACAAGGCGCTTTGGATGGCGGAAAACTGCACCGGCACGCTCCACAATCTCTACACGCTGCGCGGCGCGGAGGTGCGCGACGGCGCGGCATGGACAAGCTATATCACCGAGGCCATTTCCCTTTACGGCAAGGACGCGGAGGTCACCTTCCAGTCCCACAACTGGCCGCACTGGGGAAACAACGTGGTGAACGACTACATGGTCAACACGGCTGCCGTGTATAAGTTCATCAACGACCAGACTCTGACCTATATCAATCAGGGCTACACCAGCGATGAGATCTCCAACATGATCGAGCTGCCGGAGGCGCTCAATAAAATCTGGTACACCCGCCAGTACTACGGGACGGTCGCCCACAACGCCAAGGCGGTCTACCAGAAGTTCATGGGTTGGTATGACAGCAACCCTGTCAACCTGAACCCCCTCATGCCAAGCGACAGCGCAAAAAAATGGGTGGAGTACCTGGGGGATGTTGACAAGGTCCTGCAAATGGCAAAGGCGGATTTTGACAAGGGTGAATATCAGTGGGTCGCCGAGGTCACAAACACCATCGTCTTTGCCGACCCGACGAACACCGATGCGCGGCTTCTGTGTGCCGATGCACTGGAGCAGCTGGGGTATCAGGCGGAGTCCGGTCCGTGGCGCAACGAATATCTGACCGCCGCGCAGGAGCTGCGCCACGGAAACGCCAATTTCACCGCTTCCACCAAATCTACCGGCGACATGGTCAAGGCCCTCTCCGCGCCCATGCTGTTTGACTATATGGCCATTGTCATGGACAAGCAGGCGCTGGCTGACCGCGACTTCACCATGAACGTGATCCTGCCTGACGTGGGCGAACAGCACATGCTCCGCGTGAAGAATGGTGTGCTGCTGGTCTATGCGGATACATTGTCTGATGATGCAGACGTGTCTATTACCTGCCCGAAGAATGCGCTGTTTGCGATCCTGACCAACAATCAGGAAACGGTTGCGAAGGCCGTCAGCGTCGAGGGCAGCGCAGAGCTGCTGACGCTGATGATGGAGAATATGAACCAGCTCCCGATCACCGGGACCAACCCCTTCAACATCATCGAGCCGTAACAGCTTCGCGGGGCGGTCCGTGGGAAGACCGCCCCGCTCGAGAAAAAACAGCAAGATGCTTTCAACGCAAATCAAAAGGTGACTATGGACATTTACGCCAAGGTGAAGTACAATAAGCCTTGGGAACTGGCACCGGTGATAAACCAAGCTTTCAGCACAAATAGTGAAAAAGAATCGGCTTAATTGATGGGTTAACTCGTAGGGGAAACGGCAAGACAGGACGAGGAAACCCTTGAAAATACAGGGGAAAAGGCGAAAAACTGATTCAATACGGCCTCAAAGACGCCCGTCGGGCTCCTCAGTTCAGCAAGCGCTGAATTTATTCGGAATATGCCAAACGCTCCCCGGGATCTCAATGGATCCCGGGGAGTTATTATCTGTCAGGCCGCCGGATGCAGCCCGGATCTCACCCGAAGGGCCTGGCGTTTTCGCCGGGCCTGCCTGCGATCATACAGAAACAGCCTCCATTGAAATGTTGTCGGGTTTATCCGTGAATATTTCAATAGAGGCATTGATT
This sequence comes from Faecousia intestinalis, assembly GCF_040096185.1. Classification (NCBI taxonomy): domain Bacteria; kingdom Bacillati; phylum Bacillota; class Clostridia; order Eubacteriales; family Oscillospiraceae; genus Faecousia; species Faecousia intestinalis. Next base: position 7,270 of record NZ_JBBMFF010000226.1, read on the forward strand.
TTTGGGGATGAGACGCTTGTCTGAACCGTGCCTTTTCATCGCTCATTTCATCGCATCTGGAGCGCATCCATGCGCGATGCTCTGATGACCGAACGCAGTGGCCCCGCCTGCATCATCCTGCGCAGGGTAAAAAAAGCGGGCGGCTTGTGAAGAGCCCACTCGGACCTTCTCACAAGCCGCCTCGTTTTGGCGTCCCAGAAGAGATTCGAACTCCCGACCCCACGCTTAGGAGTTACAATTTGAGCAGTAATCCCGTGTCAACCGAAGTCAAAGAAAGTCAGTATTTTCAAGGCTTTCCGGCACTTCGGAGTCAATTTATGTAGGCCAGAACAAAGCAAAATAAAGCCTGATAAACGCAGGATGATTAGAAAATCCTTAGATTTTTCTAACCTTGGGGATTGGTGCATTTGCCCTCGCCTCGATATCAGAATGGAGTATACTCCTTCTCTTCTGCTGGATATTCTCAAATTCTTATAACTGTTTAGCAGTAAATTGATAGAAATGAATCATCATAGTGTCCTACGAATACTTCCGTCGATACGATCTTTCTCATATGTAAAGAGTGCTTCCCATTCACTCCATTGAAGAATAGACCGATCAGAGGCGTGGATTTCTTTTTCGCTTTTCATAAGCCAAATGAGTTCCATACCGCTTGAACTTATGAAACTATCCAGCAAATCCTTTCGGACTACAATGCAGTTGAGATTTTGAGTCAAGACAACATCAAATGCTGCGAGTTTCCCATCACTATCGAAGTAGAATCCATCCGCCTCCAATTGTTGGAGATGAAGTGTCTCTATTAGCATAGCACAGGGAACATTCCAAGATAATGCGTCTTCCTTTGAAGCATCATATTCTTCTTCCCAAAGAAGATTTGACGAAGCATGAAGTATTTTCCCGATTTCTTTTTTTACTTCAACTTCGCGAGTAACTTCCTTATAGCCGATTTCAGGCATCTCGATTTCGACTTCTGGTGAATCACCCCATTCATTGTCCAGTTCTTCGCATTCATCATTCCACGCATCATCTTGCTCATCAAGATACCCCAGCTTTTTTATAAACTCCTCCATTGCGGACAAATCCGGTACTTTAATAGTCTCGTGAACAGTTTCTTTCTCCCCTGTTTTCAGACTTGCATCAACCCATGCGGACTCATTGAAAGAACAGCAACTGGGTGCCCATGGGTATTCTCTGTTGAACACAGTGTAGGTTTCATGATGAGATGCCGTCTCCCTTGTTATTACGCTCAGCCCCTTATTGGCACAGCTTTCAAATTCCTTTTTTTGCTCTGGCGAAACAAAGTATGCATACAGCCAACTCCACACATAGAGATTTTTAATATCCAAATCCTCTCTACCAGTGTCGAAGTATGCTGAAAGCGTGACCCACTCTGTCCCACATACATCTTTTAGCAGCAATGCATTCTTTAGATTCTGATGAAATACTCCTTTGGAGTCAAGCCATGCCCGTTGCTGCTCAGCAGATGAAATATTGGTACAAGCATTTTCTTCTACTGCCGCTGTGGCAAAATCATCAAGGAATTTGAAATGCGGTGCATCGGGATACACCATAAAATTCTGATTAAGTGTTGGATCAAAATCACGAACATAGGGTTCCCATGTGCCTTCAAAAGGAATCTCATCAGTTTCTTGAAAGCAATATTTGTCAACCATTCTGCAATGATCCGATACTCGGGAAAGTATGTTGTACATTGCAATCCACTGGTATTTCTTTCCTATCCGCTCTGTTTTTGCCGCCATATGCCTATCAAAACTTCTATGGTATCTGTCATACTCTCCGAAGTAATCTTCGGAGTACTTCAGTTCGTTTAAGATGAAATAGACCGCATAATTGAATATCCTTTTGTCATCAACTTCAAAGTTTTGGAGTGCGGCTTGAAAAACATAGCGGCCGAAA
>NZ_JBBMFF010000227.1:0-2724 GCF_040096185.1 Faecousia intestinalis
CCCGCAAGGGGCACGCCGCATCCGTAAGGCGGCAAAGCCGCCAACGGCTGCGCAGGGAACGCCGCTACAGACGCAATCGGTCGGTACGTTTTATCGTTACCCTGTACGACCTGGAAGTGCCTCCCCGAGATTGCCACGGCCCCTGTGGGGCCTCTCCGGGAGCCAGCAGGGGGCACAAAACCGCCGCAGAGGAGCTCTCCCCTGCGGCGGCAGTTATTCCGGAAAAATCAGATGCGGGCAACGCCGGAAGCTCTTGCAGCCTCGGCGACGGCAGCGGCGACAGCCTTGCCGACACGCGGGTCAAATGCCTTCGGAATGATATAGTCGGCACTCAGCTCCTCGTCGGAGATCAGGTCGGCCAGAGCCTTGGCGGCAGCCATCTTCATCTCCTCGTTGATGTCGCTGGCGCGAACGTCGAACGTACCGCGGAAGATGCCGGGGAACGCCAGAACGTTGTTGATCTGGTTCGGATAGTCGCTGCGGCCGGTGGAAACGACGGCAGCGCCGCCCGCCTTTGCCTCGTCCGGGAAAATCTCCGGTGTCGGGTTCGCGCAGGCAAAGATGATCGCCTTCTCGTTCATGGTCTGGACCATTTCCTTCGTGACCATGCCGGGAGCGGAAACGCCGATGAACACGTCGGCGCCCTTGAGCTGCTCGGACAGCGGGCCGGCCTTCTTTTCCAGGTTCGTGACCTGGGCCATTTCTTCCTTGATCCAGTTCAGGCCGTCGCGGCCGGCATAGATCGCGCCCTTGCGGTCGCACATGGTGATGTTCTTGTAGCCAGCGGACAGCAGCAGCTTCACAATGGAGATGGCAGCAGCGCCTGCGCCGGAGGTGACGACCTTGACGTCCTCCTTCTTCTTGCCGACGACCTTCAGCGCGTTCGTCAGGCCGGCGAGGGTGATGACAGCGGTGCCGTGCTGATCGTCATGGAAGATGGGGATGTCGCACTTTTCCTTCAGCTTGCGCTCGATCTCAAAGCAGCGCGGCGCGGAGATGTCCTCGAGGTTGATGCCGCCGAAGCTGCCGGAGATGTTGTAAACGGTCTCGACGAACTCGTCGACGTTCTTCGTCTTCACGCAGAGGGGGAAGGCGTCAACGCCGCCGAACGCCTTGAACAGGACGCACTTGCCCTCCATGACGGGCATACCGGCCTCCGGGCCGATGTCGCCCAGACCGAGGACGGCGGTGCCGTCGGTGATGACGGCGCAGAGGTTGTGGCGGCGGGTCAGCTCATAGGACTTATTGATGTCCTTCTGGATTTCCAGACAGGGCTGCGCAACGCCGGGGGTGTAGGCCAGGCTCAGGTCGTCCTTCGTCGAGACCGGCACGGTAGCGACGACTTCGATCTTGCCCTTCCACTGCTCGTGGAGCTTCAGAGACTCTTTTGCGTAATCCATGATAAACTTCTCCTTTTCTTTTTTGATCAGTCTATAAATTTCATACATGTTATATTGCTTTTCGCTTTCCGAAGCGATGGATCGGCGGAAAGGCTCCGTCATCCGCCGCCGGGGATTGACGCAGAGGGGATTATAAAAAGACGCTTTGTGCCAATGCCACCATGATCGGCAGCGTCAGGACCGACAGCAGCGTGCTGATGGACACGAGGTTGGCCGCCGTCTCGCTGTCCTGCCGGAACAGGGTCGAGAACATCGTCGTGGCGGCGGCGACGGGGGCCGCGATATCCACGATGCAGGCCGCCAGCAGCATGCCGTCCAGCCGGAATGCCTTCTGCAGCAGGAACATCAGCCCGATGCTGCACAGCGGGATGACGGCAAGACGCAGGGCGATGGTGATGTAGTAATTCGCGTGCTTCCAGATGGTGCGCAAGTCGGCCTTCGAGAGATAGTAGCCGCTGATGACCATGGGAACGGGCACGTTCAGGGCGCTGAAATAGTGGATGGGCTGCAGGATGATCGTTGGCAGCTCGATGGAGCACACAAAGATCACGATGCCGGTCAGCACGGCGAGGATGCCGGGGTTCAGCAGCAGCTTTTTGAACGAGATCTGCCTGCGGTCGCCGCTCATGAGCACGAGGCCGAAGGACCACGCCACGAGGTTATACACGCCGATCCACGTTGCCCCGTAGAACACGCCGTCCGCGCCGAACAGGACCTGCTGCAGCGGCAGGCCCATGTAGCCGCAATTGGCAAACACGGTGCCGTAGCGCAGAACGCGGCGGGTCGGCTCCTTACCGCCGCGGATGCAGACATAGGCAAACGCGGCATACAGCGCGTGCGCTGCAAAGGCCAGCAGGGCAACGATGCCCATGGCGCGCAGCATGGCGCTGTCAAACTGGCGGCAGAACGACTCGACGATGGCGCAGGGACCGACGATCTTCAGCGCAAAGGCCGAAAGGTGGGAAATGCTCTGGTCGTTGAAAATGCGGATCTTTCCGCACAGGAATCCGACAGCCAGCAGGACAACAAGGATGAGGACCTGCTCGCCAGTCGACAGGATATTGCCCAGCATAGAATCCCTTCTCTCTGCAAGATGGTCTCATCATAGCAGAGAATTTGGATGATGTCAACGGTGAAATTGTATGTCAACTGATTGTATGACAACAAAATCATTGACAACCCAAGGAATTTCTGATAGGATGTTTTTGTGGGAACTGACAAAATTTTGTCTGATGTCTCCCCTGCTTCTCATACTGATTCCTGATTAAAACATTTCATCAGGAATCCCGTGTGCTACGCACACTCGCATCGTGCTGACGCACGC
>NZ_JBBMFF010000228.1:0-18392 GCF_040096185.1 Faecousia intestinalis
AGGGCGCACCCTTCGCACGTTTGCGAGCCGAGCGGTATTTTCTCCGACGTACACGCCGCCGGAGAAAATGATTCCTACTTTCTTTGCGCTTGCGAGCGCAAACTCTGCGAGGCTTTTGTTCGCATTTTCAATGTGCCTTCGCAAAAAAATATCCCGCAGGGGGAAATTCCTCTGCGGGATATTGAATATGCCGTTACTCGATGGCAATGACATTGCTCTTCGGGAGCTGCTTCTTTGCGGCCTTCGGCAGAGAGATCTGCAGGATGCCGTTTTCGAACTTCGCGCGGATGTCCTCCGGCTCCACATGCTCACCGACATAGAAGCTGCGGCTGCACGCACCGGCGTAACGCTCCTGACGGATGTACTTACCCTTCTTCTCCGGCTCCTCCTTGTCCAGACCCTTTGCGGCCTGAATGGTGAGATAACCGTCCTTCAGCTCCAGATTCACTTCGTCCTTCTTGAAGCCCGGCAGGTCGATGTCAAGCTCATAGGTGTCCTCGGTCTCACGGACGTCGGTCTTCATGAGGTTCTTGCCATGCTTGCCGTACAGGGCATTGAGGCTACGCGGCATTACCATATCAAACGGATCCGAGAAGAAATCATCAAACAAATTTTCACTATAGATGCTGGGCAGCATAAGTCATACCTCCAATCGCTCCGGCCGCCTCCGGGAGAGGCTCCCGTGCAGCCGGGCCTGTATTATGTACCCAATGTGGTTGTGGTTTTGTTCCCTTGGGGGTGGGTTCCTGTCCCCTCTCTCAAGGTTCAACTGTATTATACCACCGTTTTTAGCACTGTCAATAGGAGAGTGCTAATATTCACATAATGCACGATGTTTGTTCACAGTCCGTTCATATTCATCCGTTATTTGGTTATTTTACAGGATTCTTTTTCTGTAAAGAATCGTCATAATACTGCGCCTGCGCGTGCCAGAGGCGGGCATATTCTCCGTTTTTTTCCTGCAGAAGCGCCTCATGCGCGCCGTGCTGGACGATACTGCCTGCCGAGAACACCAGAATTTCATCGCAGAAGCGGCACGAGGCCAGCCGGTGGCTGATATAGAGCGCCGTCTTGCCGCCGGAGATCGCATTGAACTTCCGGTAGACCTCATATTCGGAAACGGGGTCAAGCGCCGCCGTCGGCTCGTCGAGCACGAGGAAGGGCGCATTCTTGTAAAGTGCACGGGCGATGGCGATCTTCTGCGCCTCGCCGCCGGAGATCACCACGCCATGCGGGTCAAAATCGCGGTAAAGCATCGTGTCGAGGCCGTCCGGCATGCGCAAAAGGCGTTCGCCGAGCCCGGCCTCCCGCAGGCAGACCTCCGCCCGCGCGCGGTCAACATCCGCTCCGGCCGTCACATTCTGCCCGAGGGAGAAAGCGAACAGGCGGAAGTCCTGAAACACAACGGAGAACAGCGCCTGATACTCCGCATAGTCATATTTTCGGATATCAACGCCGTTGAGCAGGATCTCGCCCTCCGTCGGGTCATAGAGCCTGCACAGCAGCTTGATGAACGTCGTCTTACCGCTGCCGTTGCGGCCGACGACGGCCAGCTTTTCGCCGATGCGGAACTTCATGCTCACATGGCGCAGCGCATAGGCCTCCGTGTTGGGATAGCGAAAGGACACATCGCGGAATTCCACCTCATAGCGATCGTCATCGCGCTTTTCCACACTGAGCGAGCCCTGATACATGGGGTTTGGGATATCGAAGTAGTCGAGATAGCGCTTCATGTATTCCTCGTTCGTGACGGAAATCCGAATCGTGCGCGCCAGCCCGGAGACGCCCGCCAGCAGCAGCATGATGGAAGAGACATACCGCGCGATGGAGCCGACGGACAGGCCGCCCCGCAGCGCCGCCGCGATCAGGAGCAGATAGACGCCGAACTGGAGCGCATACGTCACAAAATTGGAGAGGAGCCCCATCCACGCAACACCGAAATTCATGGTTCTCTCCCGCCTGCAGAAGTTTTCGTTAAAGTCCCGCTCCTTCTGCAGCAGCGCGGCCCGCATACCGTACAGGCGAATATCCTTGCCGGAGGAATCGTTGCTGGTGTAATCATACAGCTTTTCGCCGCAGATGTTGTCGTCCACACATCCGGCAAAGAACTCGCTGCGCAGTCTGCCGTACCGGCGGCCGGTCAGAACGCTGACCACGGCCGTCAGCACGATGCCCGCCAGCAGCGCCAGCTTTGCCCCGGCGGAGAGCAGGCCGGGCCGGAACAGGGAGAATGTCAGCAGGACGGCGGCCGCGATCTGCACCGCATAGCGGACAAGGCCGCCCGCCGTCACGGCATAGTAATACACATTATAGCCTGTCTGCGTCTCCATCTCGATCCGTTCCCGGAGCAGGGCCGTCTTGCGGTCCTCAATCAGGGCATAGGGCAGATCCATGGCCTTTTCCGCATGCTTCCAGTCAACCAGCCGGTCCAGCTCGGCCTCGCCGACGTCCGCATGCATTTTCAGCAGTGCGCCTGCCAGCCCGACAAGGGCCGCCAGGCCGACGGTGAGCGCAGCATACAGGGCTAGCGTCTTTCCGCCCGCACCGGCCGTCAGGGCATCGATGATCTTAGCCGAAAAATAGATCGGGATATAGGGCGCGATCGCAGTCGTCAGGCTGGAAAACAGGGTACAGAGGAAGTATTTCCGGTCCAGATGACACAGCAGCCGGACCGCGCGGCGGTTCAGATCCCAACGTTCTTTCATGCCTGCTTCCCTCCCTGATAGCCGGGCTGATACCAGCAGCTCTGAATTTCATACAGCCTTGCATATTCTCCGCCCGCCGCAAGGAGCGTTTCGTGCGTGCCCTCCTCGGCGATGCCGCCGTCGCGCAGCAGCACGATCCGGTCGCAGAAGCGGGTCGAGGCCAGCCGGTGCGAGATGAACAGGGATGTCTTCCCTGCCGCCATGCGCCGGTACTGCTCATAGACCTCATTCTCCGCAATGGGGTCAAGCGCCGCCGTCGGCTCGTCGAGCACGAGCACCGGTGCGTCCTTATACAGGGCGCGGGCCATCATGAGCTTCTGTGCCTCGCCGCCGGATAGCTCAATGCCGTCCGGATTCACCTGTTTATCCAGATGCGTATCCATGCCGTGCGGCAGGGCATCCAGCTTTTCTCCCAGCCCGGCCGCGCGCAGGCACCGCTCCGCCCGCTCCCGGTCCACCTCAGGGCCGAAGGCGCAGGCGGCCGTCTCGGCCAGCGAAAAGCAGGCCGTGCGGACCTCCTGAAACACCGGAGCGAACAGTGCCGCATAGTCGTCCCGGCGGAACTCCGCCGCGGGGACGCCGTCGATCCGGATCGTGCCGGATGTCGGCGCATACAGCCCGCACAGGAGCTTGACGAGCGTCGTTTTGCCCGCGCCGTTCAGGCCAACAAGCGCCACATGCTCCCCGGCACGGAGCGTAAGACTGATATCGTGCAGCGTGTCATGTGCCGCCCCGTCATAGCGGAATGATACATGGTCGAACGTGATCTCCGGTGCGTGCTCCCGGTGGTCCGCCGCATGCGCCGTTCCCGTTCCGTCCGTGTCCGGCAGCTCCATAAACTGCCGGTAATCGCTGACCTTCAGGCTGGCGGTCTGCATTTCGTTCCAGGCGGAGATCATGTTGCCGATAAATGTGGCAAAGCCGGAGATGGCGGAAAAATACAGCACGAATTCATCCGGCCGCAGCTCGCCCCGTACCGCCATGACGAGCAGCAGGGTATAGGCCCCGCCGTCGCGCAGCAGGATCACCAGCAGGTCGACGAGACGCCCCAGAAGCAGGCGGCGGTTCAGCCGTGCGGACCACGCGGTATCCTGCCGGAACAGGTCTGAAAACGTCTCGCGCAGCCATGTCGCCATGCCGTAGATGCGGATATCCTTGGCCGCCGCAAAATCGGCAGCATTTTTAGACACATACCGCAGCCTCCGGCCAATGTCCGTCCGCTCCCCGCGGGAGGCGTATTCATAGCGGTTATAGGCCCGGACGCACAACAGGTTGACCAGTGCCGCAAGTGTCAGCAGCACCAACAGCAGTGGACTGATGCGCGAGAGGATCGTGCCGAACAGGGCATAGCACAGGGCATTGCGGATCAGCTCCGTCATCTGGTTCGGGACCTGACACAGCGGCACCTTGCCGTTCATCATATAGCTTGCTTCCTCGGCCCGCTTGCGCTGGTCTCGCGTCTGCTTTTTCTCATAGGTCTGATAGAACATCGCCATGCTCTTCTCCTCCAGGCAGCTGGTCAGATAAAAGCGATAGCGGCTCTCCTGCGCCTCCAGAATGGTCTTGCAGAAATCCCGCAGGCCGACTGCCAGAAACGTGAGCGCGAGCAGGGCGCCGACGGCCAGTGCGGCATGGAGGAACGTCTGTCCTCCCGTCACCTCCGACACGACGAGCGCGGGCAGGCGAAGCTCCGCCCAAGCCAGAAGCACGCCCAGCGGGACGCCGGCCGCCATGACAAAGAATGACGCAGGCGTTCCGCGGAGCATCTGCCGATAGCTCCACACGGCGTTGCTCATAAGACCCCGATAGGGCTTTTTGGTTGATTCCTTCAAGGCATATCGCCCCCTTCTGCTTCCACTGTAGCACACAAGGCCCCAAAAAAGAGAGATCGTGCACCAACTGCTTCCAGCGGTGCACGAATCGCATTCAGCACGCGGCGGGGACGAGGAATTCCGACGTGAATGCGCCGTCCTCGCTGTTGTATTTCACCCAGCCGCCATGCTGCTTCACAATGGCCTCTGCCCGGTGCAGGCCGAAGCCGTGTGCACCGGTCTTCCCCGTCCGGAAGAGGGAGCCAACCTTCTTCTGCTTCTTCCCGGCGCTGTTGAGAAGATAGAAATAGAGCATATCGCCCTTCATCCGCAGAGAAAGGCGGAGGAATTTTTCGCCAGCCGCGCTCCGGCAGCCCTCGATGGCATTGTCCAGCAGATTCCCGATGACAATGCTCAGCTCCAGATCGGTGAGCGACAGCTCCGGCGGCAGATTGGCCTCCGCCGTCACGGCGATCCCGGCGGCGCGGGCCTGCGCGAGCTTGGCTGAAAGAATGGCATCGACGGTCACATTGCCGGTCTTGAGCAGGGTGTCGACCGTCTGCAGGCTCCGGTCCAGCTGCTCGAGGTAGGCGATGGCCCGGTCGACCTGTCCGGCCTCCAGCTGGCCCTTGAGCGCCTGCAGATGGTGGTGGAAGTCGTGCTTATAGCCGCGCATCTCGTTATGGATGCTCCGGACCTCCTCCAGATGCTGCCGCGCCTGCTCCTCCTGCATTTCGACCAGCCTGAGATAGGTTCTCTTCAACATGGCATTTCCTCTGTTTCTGCGGTCCTCAGTTTCTGTCAATGAACGCCCGGTTGATGGCGTCATACTTTCCCCGCGCCAGCGGGACCTCCGCCCCGCCGCGCAGCAGGACGGACGTGCGCCCGATGCGCACCACGGCCTTCAGATTGACGAGGTACGACCGGTGGGTGCGGAAGAAGTCCGCGCTCAGCCGCCCGGCAAAGGCCGAGATGCTCTCGCGGATGCGGTAGTCCGGCCCGGTCGTGTGGAGAACGAGATCATGCAGAAAGGACTCCGCATACAGAAGCTCACTCTCATAGAGCTTCACGTTTCCCTCCTCGCACGCGATCACGACGGACGGCGGCTCGACGGCCAGCCGCGCGGCGGCGCGGTCCAGCACGGTGCGGAGCTTTTCCGCCGGCACGGGCTTGACGAGATAGTGCAGGGCATCGACCTCATAGCCCTCAGCCATGCACTCAAAATGCGACGTGATAAAGATGATCTCCGCCCGGCAGCCCGCGCCGCGCAGGCGCTTGGCAAGGTCGATGCCGCTCATGCCGGGCATTTCGACGTCCAGCAGCAGGATATCCCAGTCGGTATCTCCGGCGAAACGGAACGCCTCCGCGCTCGGGAAGCAGGTCACGGCGCAGGCGCCGTGCGCCCAGTCCGTCACGTCCGCCTGCAGCTGTGCGGCCTGTCCGGCGTCGTCGTCACAGATCGCGATCTTCCAGCCCATGGCTATCCCCCCGTCCTACAAGAAAGCGCTCTGCCGTTATGCGCAGCAGAGCACTTCCGTTATTCTTCCGAATTCTCCGGATCCTTCAAATTCTCCTGCGCAGCTGCGGCATGCAGCTGCTCGGTCTCCTGCTCCAGCGCCTTTTCCTCGCGCTTTGCCTGCAGGAAAAGCCGCACGGCAAGCCAGCCGACGACGACACAGCCGCCGACCAGCAGCACGAGGCCGACGATCAGGGTCGTCAGGCTCGGGGCCTCCGCCCCGCCCGCGCGATAGCTGCGCACGAGCTGCCAAGCCATATACAGCACAACGGCAATGACCGTTCCGTGCATGATGAGCATGCCGGTCGGGTTTTTAATCTTCTTCGGCTCCATCGGTCTTCTCCTCTCCGGCCAGCAGGCTCTCCTGCTTCTCGGGGATCGGCAGGGCCTGCATGCAGGCCTCGAACTGGCTGCGGCTCATCGTCTCGTGCTCCAGCAGCCACTGCGCGATCTCCTGCAGCTTCTCGTGGTGCTCCGTCAGGATCTGCGTGCAGTGCGCATAAGCCTGATCCACGGTCTTGCGGACCTCGGCGTCGATCTCGGCAGCCGTCTGCTCGGAATAGGAACGCGTGCGCTCATAGTCGCGGCCGACGAAGATCTCGCTGTCGTCGTCATAGGCCACGGCGCCGATGCGCTCGTTCATACCGTATTTTGCGATCATATCGTGCGCCAGCTTCGTGGCCCGCTGCAGATCGTTCGAAGCGCCGGTCGAAATGTCGTCAAACTCCAGCTGCTCCGCCACGCGGCCGCCGAGGAGCACGACGATGCGGTCGCGCATCTCGTTTCGCGTGGTATGGAGCGTGTCCTGATCCGGCAGGCTGATCGTCAGGCCGAGGGCATTGCCGCGCGGCACAATGGTGATCTGGTGGACAGGCTCCTGCGTGGGCAGAAAGTATGCCGCAACAGCGTGGCCCGCCTCGTGGATGGCCGTGATACGGCGGTCGCGCTCGATATTGACAAGGCTCCGTTTTTCCGGCCCGGCAATGACCTTGAGGACGGCGTCCTCCATGGTCTGCATCGTAATGACGGGCAGATTCTTCCGTGCCGAGATCAGTGCCGCCTCGTTGAGCAGGTTCTCCAGATCCGCGCCGGTGAAGCCCGCCGTCGCGCGGGCGACGGTGCGCAGGTCGACGTCATCGGAGAGCTGCTTGTCGCGCGCATGGACGCGCAGGATGGCCTCGCGTCCGCCCACATCGGGCGAGTTTACATAAATCTGTCGATCAAAGCGGCCCGGGCGCAGCAGGGCGGGGTCGAGAATGTCGCGGCGGTTCGTCGCCGCCATAACGATGACGCCGTCATTGCTGCCGAAGCCGTCCATCTCCACAAGGAGCTGGTTGAGCGTCTGCTCCCGCTCGTCGTGGCCTCCGCCCATACCGGCGCCGCGGCGGCGGCCGACGGCGTCGATCTCATCGATGAAAATAATGGCAGGGGCACTGCGCTTGGCCTGCTCAAACAGGTCGCGAACGCGGCTCGCGCCGATGCCGACATACAGCTCCACAAAATCCGAACCGGAAATGGAAAGGAACTGCACATTCGCCTCACCGGCCACGGCGCGGGCCAGCAGCGTCTTACCCGTGCCCGGAGGGCCGACGAGCAGCACGCCCTTGGGGATGCGCGCGCCGATGCGGCGGTATTTTGCGGGATCGCGCAGGAAATCGACGATCTCCTGCAGCTCGGCCTTTTCCTCGTCCGCTCCGGCGACGTCGCTGAACATCACCTTGTCGCGGCCGCTGCCCACGCGGGCATTGGCGTGGCCGAACTTCATCATGCCGCCGCTGTTGCGCATGAGCACCATGTAGACGAGCGCGATCATGATGACCGACAGGAGCATCTCCGGCAGCATACGCACATACCACGGTGTCTGGCGCATGGGTACATAGTTATAAGACTGCAGAACACCGCTCTCCTGCTGCTCTGCGATCAGGGTCCCCAGATCCTCATAGAACAGGCCGAGGTCTGCCAGCTTGTGGCTGACGGAATACGTCTCGTTCTGATAGGGCTTGCGCAGCTCGAGTGTCAGCACACCGTTGTCATACTCAAAGGAGCGGACATTTTCGCTGCGGAACTGCTCGCAGACGGTGCTGTAGTTCACATAGGCCGTGTCATCCCGGAAGAACACCTCTGAAATGAGCACGACAGCCACGGCGAACACCACGATATACAGCAGAACGGTAAGCAGTCTGGAACGGTTTTTCAAACTCCCAGCTCCTTTTATTTCGTGTAGACTTCCGGCTTCAGGATGCCGACATACGGCAGATTGCGGTAGTGCTCGTCATAGTCGAGGCCATAGCCGACGACAAATTCGTTCGGGATCGTGAAGCCGACATAGTCCGCCTTGACGTCCGTCTGACGGCGCGAGGGCTTGTCAAGCAGGGTGCAGATCTTCAGGGAAGCCGGGCCCATCTCCCGCAGGTGCGCACAGACATGGCTGAGCGTCACGCCGGAGTCCAGAATATCCTCCAGAATGACGACATGGCGGCCGCGCAGATCCACGGACACATCCTTGAGCATTCTGACCTTGCCGCTTGTGCTCGTGCCGCCGCCGTAGGACGACACGGCCATGAAGTCGATCTGACACTGGATCGGCGTTGCGCGGATCATGTCCGAGAAAAACATCACGACGCCCTTCAGGATGCCCAGGAAAATGGGATCCTTATCGGCATAGTCCGCCGCGACCTGTTTGCCCAGCTCGGCGATGCGGGCGGCAAGCTCCTGCTCACTGATGAGTACGCGTTCAATGTCCTGGTGCATGTCACATTTCCTCTTTCTCTATTCGTAGGATTACAGCCTGCTCTCCGTCACGGGCTGTCCAGCGCGGATCCGCGCCGAAGCCCGCCACTGCGATCACCTGCCCGTCCACCTCGAGCACCGGGACACGGTCCCGGATTGGCTGCGGCAGGCGGCGATCCAGAAAGAGCTTTTTCAGCGTCACGCAGCGGCCGTCCGGCAGCGTGAGCGTGTCGCCCGTTTTCCGCGGGCGAAAAATGGGAATTCTCCCGACCATCTTATCATATTTCAGCGCAAAAGTGAAAGGGGTATTTTGAATTTTTTCGTTTTTTTCTGCAAGCGTGCAGACGGCCCGCAGGCCGAGCGCAGGAAAGTGCACCGTCTGCGCCAGCGGAACGGGCCGGAACACCGGCGGCGTGCCGCGGACAAGCTCCAGCGCGTCATAGCTCCGCCGGACCGTCAGACGGCCGGGCAGATCGGCCCGGGCAGCGGGAGCGGGATTTTCGAGCAGGGCCTGCAGCGCCCGGATGTGGACAAGGGCCGCATCCTGCGGCAGGGCCTCACGCAGCAGGCAGCGCAGCGCCCGGCGCTGCAGCGGCTCCGGGGCCTCGCGCAGCGGCGCGAGCCGCACCCTACGCAGCACGCACGGGTCGGAAAACAGCGGCTCCGGCGCGGGCAGCAGCAGCCGCTCCGCCTCGCGGTCCAAAAGGGCATCGTCCGCCCGCACAAGGGCCGTCAGCTCCGTAACGCGCAGCGGCAGCTCCGGCATCTCGGCCGCCAGCAGGGGCAGCACGCCGTGGCGCAGGCGGTTGCGCTGGCAGCTGTCCTCCGCGTTCGTCGCATCCTCGCGCCAGCCCGTGCCCCGCGCGCGCAGATATTCCCGCGCCTGCGCATGGGAAACGGCCAGCAGCGGCCGCACATAGCGCCCACGGCGCGGCGGGATGCCGCCGAGGCCCCGCAGCCCGCTGCCGCGCAGCAGATGCTGCAGCAGCGTCTCGAGATTGTCCTCGGCCGTGTGAGCGATGGCAACGGCGTCGCACGGGATGGAATCGAGGAAGGCATAGCGCTGCTCCCGCGCCTCCTCCTCGCTGCGGGCAGGCTTTTCCGGCGCGCCGCAGACGAGCTCGATGCCCTCGGCCGCGCAGAACGCGCGCACAAAGGCCTCGTCGCCGTCGGACTCCGCCCCGCGCAGGCGATGGTTGAAGTGCGCCGCCCGCACATAGACGGAAAGCTCCGCCGCCAGCTCGCGCAGGCAGCAGAGCATTGCCATGGAATCCGCCCCGCCGGAGACGGCGCACACGACCTGCGCGCCGGGGGAAAACAGCGCCTCCCGGCGGCACCAGGAAAGGACCTCAGCCCTCATCGTGACGCCACTCCCGGTCGGCGAAGGTCGTAAACTGCGGCAGCCACTGGAGCTTGACCGTGCCGGTCTCGCCGTGGCGGTTCTTGGCCACGATGCACTCGGCGACGTTCTGCTCCGGTGTATCCTTATTATAATAGTCCTCGCGGTAGAGGAACATGACCTCGTCCGCGTCCTGCTCGATGGCGCCGGATTCGCGCAGATCGGACAGCAGCGGGCGCTTGTCCTGGCGGCTCTCGTTCGCACGGGACAGCTGCGACAGGCACAGCACGGGCACGTTCAGCTCCTTGGCCATGATCTTCAGCGAGCGCGAGATGTCCGAAACGACCTGCTGACGGTTTTCGCCGCTGTAGGTCCGGCCGCCCGCGCTGACCATGAGCTGAAGGTAGTCGATGATGACAAGGCAGAGATTATCGAGGCGGCGGCACTTGGCGTTCATCTCCGCGACGCTCAGCGACGGATTGTCGTCCACGCGGATGTCCGTCTGCGAAAGGGCCGTGGCCGCGATGCCGATCTTGCTCCACTCCTCCATGGACAGCTGGCCCGTGACGAGCTTCTTGTTGTCCACAAAGCTCTCGTTGGAGATCAGGCGCGTGACGAGCTGCTCCTTCGACATTTCGAGCGAGAAAAACGCCACGGTCTTCTGCGGGTTCTTTTTTGCGACGTTCAGCGCAACGTTCAGCGCCATGGACGTCTTGCCCATGCCGGGTCGGGCCGCCAGCAGCACGAGGTCGGAGCGGTTGAGGCCATTGATGAACTTGTCAAGGTCGCGCAGACCGGTGGACAGGCCCGAAATGTCGCTGCCGGACTCCGACAGCTCCTTCAGGCGGTCGAAGACCTTCAGCAGCACCGTGCCGATGTGCTCGAGCGACTCGTTCGTGTTGCCGCGCCGCAGGGCATAGATGCGCTTTTCCGCTGCTTCCAGGATCTCCTGCGCCGAGCCGACGCCCTCGTAGACCGTCTCGACGATGCCGGAGGCCGCCTCGGACAGATTGCGCAGCAGCGCCTTGTCATGGACGATCTGCGCATAGCGCTTGACGTTCGCGGCCGTCGGCGTGATCTCCATGAGCTGCATGAGATATTTTGTGGAGCTTTCTTCGTTATAAACGCCCCGGGCGCGCATTTTATCGAGCACGGTGACCGGGTCGATGACCTCCGAATAGCTGAACATCTCGTACATCGTCTCGTAGATCTCGCGGTTCGCCTGCAGGTAAAAATCCTCCGGGCGGACGACGCCGACGACGTCGCTGATGCAGCGGCTGTCAATGAGCATGGAGCCGAGGACGGACTGCTCGGCCTCCTGCGAATGCGGCGCCTGCCTTGTCAGCAGGTCTTCCATGGGCATGGTGCTTCCTCCTTGGTGTTACTGCTCCTTGATCTCCACGCGAAGATCGGCCGTGATCTCATAGCCGAGCTTGCAGCGGACGGTATAGATGCCCGTCGTCTTGATCGGCTCGTCGAGCACGAGCTTGCGGCGGTCGAGCTCAATGCCGCAGCTCTGCTTGAGCGCGTCGGCGATCTCCTGCGTCGTGACGGAGCCGAACAGACGTCCGGCGCCGCCGCCCTTGGCAAAGACGGTCACGGTCAGGTCGCGCATGCGCGCGGCGATGGCGCTGGCTTCCTCGCGCTCGCGCTGGCGCTTTTCCTGCATGGCCTTGTCGTTCATGCGCATGGTGTTGACGTTATCGGCCGTTGCCTCAACGGCCAGCTTGCGCGGCAGCATGTAGTTGCGGGCGTAGCCGTCGGAGACCTCGATCATCTGGCCGCGCTTGCCCTTGCCGCGGATATCCTGCTGTAAAATCACTTTCATGGAAATTCCTCCTGTTTTCCGGTCCGGGTTCTGCCTCAGGACTCGTAGAATTTGTTGATGGACTGCAGAAGCTCGTCGAGCGTCTGCTGCACGGTATGGTTCTTCACCTGCGCGCCCGCCGTTGCGGCGTTGCCGCCGCCGCCCAGCGGCTCGAGGATGACCTGCACGTTCGCATCGCCGAGCGAGCGGGCGGAAATGTAGGTCACGCCGTCCTGCGGATAGAGCACGAACGACGTATCAATGCCGGAGATATTGAGCAGCTCATCGGCGGCCTGCGCCGCAAGCGTGCGCGTGACGGTATAGTCCAGCGCCGCGATGGCGATGCTGCCGCGATAGAGCCGGGCGTTCTGAATGATCCTATAGCGCGCAACGGTGGCGGAAAGGTCGTTCTGGAACAGCTTTTTCACCGCCACGGTGTCCGCGCCGATGCGGCGCAGGAAGGCCGCCGCCTCAAACGTGCGGCTCGACGTGCGCACGCCGAAGTTCTTCGTGTCGAGCACGATACCCGCCAGCAGCGCCGCTGCCTCCTGCGGCAGGATGTCCGTGGCGTCCACGGCGTACTGCAGCAGCTCCGTCACAAGCTCCGAGGCGGACGAGGCAAACGGCTCGTGCATGTTGAGCACGGCCTGATCGATATAATCCGCAGCGCGGCGATGGTGGTCGATGACGACGATGCGGCGGATGGATTCGAGCAGCGGCTTGCATTCGACCTGATCGGGCCTGTTTGTGTCGACGACGACGAGCAGGCTCTTCGGATCGGCCGCGAGCAGAGCCTCCTGCCCCGTCAGGAAAAGGTCGTGATACTCCGCAAGCGGCTGCAGCTGTGCCAGCAGCTGGCCGCAGGCGTTGGCGTCCGGGTCCATGACGATGTTGGCCTTCTTGCCCTTCTTGCGGCACAGGCACGCAACGCCCGCTGCCGCGCCGAGCGCATCGAGATCGGCCATTTTATGGCCCATGATGAACACGCGGCTCGACTGTGTGATAAGCTCGGAAAGGGACGAGGCCATCACACGGGATTTGACCTTCGTGCGGCGCTCCGTCTGCTTCGTGCGGCCGCCGAAGAACGTGAAGTCATAGCGGTCCTTGATGACGGCCTGATCGCCGCCGCGGGACAGCGCCATTTCAATGGATAGGGCGGCAAAATCGTAGTCCTCGCGGAAATCCACGCCGTCCTTGCCGATGCCGATGGACACCGTGGCCGGGATGCCGGTTGGGCTGGTGACGGAGCGGACGCTCTCGAGCAGGGAGAACTTGCCGTCTGCCATGCGGGCCAGATCCTTGGCCTCGAACAGCAGCAGGAAGCGGTTGCGCTCGAGCTTGCGGAGCATGCCGCCGAAGGAATCGGCCCACTCGCTGATGCGCGAGTTCAGCTGGGCGTTCAGCGCGGAAATGCTGACGTCCGGCATATTGTTCGTCAGCTCGTCATAGTTGTCCACCAGTACGATGGACACGATGGGACGGGAGCGGATGTATTCATCGCGCACGAGCAGCAGATCCGTCAGATCGAGCAGATAGAGCATGCCGAGCATGACGCCGGACTTTGGGTCCGCATCCGGCATGACCGTGCCGCTGACACGGTAGCGCCGCCCCTCAAAGCGGAGCTCCGCCGCGGCCTCCTGCTTTCCTGCGGCCAGAAAATCGGCCGACAGGCCCGGGATGACCTCGCTCAGGGACTGGGCGCTCATGCGCTCGCGCACATGCGTCAGCTCTGCGAACGCACGGTTATACCAGACGAGCTCGTTGTCGTTCAGCTTGACGAGGGCCACGGGGAACGGCATCTCGCCGTCCGACGTATGCTGGAGCATCTCGCTCGTGGCCTGCACATAGTCCGCAAGCGCGCGGCGGCGGCGCACGCTGAGCCACTGGTAGCAGCCGAGCAGCAGCAGTGTGGCGCAGCCCTCGGCCACGGCCAGAATATATTCCTGCAGCGCGACAGCGGCGGCGCAGAACAGCGCCATGACGACGAAGAACAGCGCCAGATTTGGCTGCATCAGGCGGCGAAGCTTTTTATTCATCTGCGATCTCCCCTCCCGGCGGCCCGCACGGGCCGTTCGATTCCTGCGATTCGTTTATTATACCAAATTCACACCATATTCTCAACTGGATTTTCCTCCGTTTCATCGAAAAAATCCGTCCCAACGGCGCGCATCCGAAAAAAAGGTATACAACGCGCCGGTTTTGTGCTATACTACCTGCAGAGTCGTGAGGCGGCGTGTGGTCTGCCTCACAGTTTTCCCGCCTCGCGGCGGGGCATCCCCGGTCGAGCACGAGTCTCGTCACAGGTCCGGCCGATGCTCCGTCTTTTCCCGGGTACGGCTGCTCGTTTCGTTTTCCGTCGCGTCTGCATGGCGCTGAGCTGCCCCGTCCGGCCGCTTTCTGCCTGACCTGTGCGTTTTTGCACAGGCCGCAGACCGAGCTTACCCATTTTTCGGCTTTCCGCACCCGCAGAGGCGGGCGGGCTCGTTTTTTCATCGCAGCTGTGCTGCGATTTTGGGTCGAAGGACCCTGTTTTGTCATTGCGAGGCCCCGCAAGGGGCCGTGGCAATCTCGCAGCGTCATTTTTGATCTTTCGATAGATTCCGGCGAATTCGAAACATTTTCCCGAGATTCCCACGCCGCTTCGCTCCTCGGAATGACACAACATCACAGTTCTTCGGCATGCTTGTGTTTTTATCATTAAAGGAGTTGTAATTTTATTGGCAGAAAAACTGAAGATCATTCCGCTCGGCGGTTTGAATGAGATCGGCAAGAACATGACCGTGCTGGAATACGGCAAGGACATGATCGTCGTCGACTGCGGCCTCGGCTTCCCCGAGGACGACATGTACGGCGTGGACCTTGTCATTCCGGACGTCACCTATCTTGCGAAAAACCAGAAGAAGCTCCGCGGCTTCTTCATCACGCACGGCCACGAGGACCACATCGGCGCGCTGCCGTATGTGCTGCAGGCCGTCAATGCCCCCGTGCACGCCACGCCGCTGACGCTGGGCCTCATCAAGCTCAAGCTCGAGGAGCACGACCTTGTGAGCAAGACGCAGCTCGTGACCCATCACCCCGGCGACGTCGTGAAGGCGGGCTGCTTCTCCGTGGAGTTCATCCATGTGAACCATTCCATTGCCGACGCCGTGGCCTTTGCCATCCATACACCGGTCGGCACCGTTATCATGACGGGCGATTTCAAGATCGACCCCACGTCGGAGGACGGCATGACCGACCTCGGCCGCTTCGGCATGCTCGGCAAGGAGGGCGTCTACGCCCTGCTGTGCGACTCGACGAACGTCGAGCGTCAGGGCTACACCCCGTCGGAATCCGTCGTGTCCGAGAGTCTTGACCGCCACTTCAAGGGCTGCAAGAACCGCATCATCGTCACAACATTCGCCTCGAACATGCACCGCATCCAGGCCGTGTTCAACATCGCCCACCGCCACGGCCGCAAGGTCGCCGTCACGGGCCGCAGCATGGAGAACATCCTGAAGGTCGCGACAGAGCTGGATTACCTCCATCTCCCCGAAAACACGCTTGTCGACCTGAACCAGATCAAATCGATCCCGAAGGACAAGCTCGTCATCGTCTCGACCGGCTCGCAGGGTGAGGATATGTCCGCCCTGTACCGCATGGCCTTCTCCAGCCACCGTCAGGTGGAGATCCAGCCGGGTGACCACATCATCATCTCCGCCTCGGCCATTCCGGGCAACGAGAAGTCCATCTCCCGCATCATCAACGAGCTGTACCGCAAGGGAGCGGAGGTCATCTACGACAAGCTTGAGGGCCTGCACGTCTCCGGACACGCCTGTCAGGAGGAGCTGAAGATCATCCACGCGCTGACGAAGCCGAAGTTCTTCATCCCGGTCCACGGCGAGCAGCGCCACCTGCAGAAGCACGCCGCGCTGGCGCGCCAGATGGGCATGAACCCGAAGAACATCCTCATTGCCGACACCGGCTCCGTCATCGAGTGCACGCCGAAGACGTGCAAGCTCGCGGGCACCGTCCCGGCGGGCAAGATCCTCGTCGACGGCACGGGTGTCGGCGACGTCGGCAGCGTCGTGCTGCGCGACCGCAAGCATCTGGCGCAGGACGGCATGATCGTCGTGTGCGTCAACCTCTCGAGCGAGGACGGCTCCGTCCTGTCCGGCCCGGACATCATCAGCCGCGGCTTTGTCTATATGAAGGACAACGAGGACCTCATGGACGCCATGAAGATGATCGCCACGCATTCGCTGGAGGTCTGCCACAACCGCAATATTTCCGACTGGGCGACGATCAAGTCCACGATCAAGGGCGACCTGAGCCAGTTCCTGTTCAAGAACACGAAGCGCAACCCCATGATCCTGCCGGTCATTATGGAAATTTAAAACGATGGCACGCTGCCGCGCGGCAGCGTGCCGTTTTCTATGCAGACATGTGGGAAATGGATAATGGGAAGTGGAAGGTTCCCGCCGCGCTCATACTCTCTTTTCCCTCTCCTGTCAAGCCCCAATTTTTCCGTTCCGGCAAATTCGGCACATCGCTGATTTTTGAAAATTTTCAAAAATTCATGTCTCGTCAGGAAACCTCAAAACCGGCAGCCGCTCCGTTTATTTCCAACTTTTCGGCGGAAAATCCGCACCGCGGAGTTGACATAAGTCCCGTTCCGGCCCGTGTATCCGGTTGCGCGGGATGCGAATGCGGGCAGAGTATTCATGCAATTATGCACCGGTCTTCCGGAGTTTTCCACATGGGCCTGTGCAGGTCAAGTTGTTGACAGGGCGCGGGGTTTTGCACATTGTGCACAGAGTTCTGCACAGGGAGCCTGTGGAAAGACGTGTGCATTGTGTGCATGGGGCGTTGACATAACGCCCGTTTATCGATTTGGGATGAATTGTGCAAAATCATCATAGGAAATTTCCGGGTGCAGCGCGAGGTTGACAGCGTCCGCCGCAACGCGCCCGAGAAAGCGGACCTGCGCGTCGATATCGCGCGGGGTGACGATCATGCCGCGGGGTCCGCCGAGCGTGCCCGCATCGAGCACCGTCGGCACGCCGAGGCAGAACACCGGCACGCCGAGCGTCCGCTTCTGCAGGGCGGCGCGGGCGTTGCCCACGCCGGAGCCGGGCACGATGCCCGCGTCCGAGAGCTGGAACGTGCGGCACAGCCGCTCCGGGGCAGCGGCCGCAAGGGCGTCAACGGCCAGCACGCAGGCCGGGCGCACATGGCGCACAGCCCCGCGCACGAGCTCGAGGCTCTCCATGCCCGTTGTGGCCAGCACGCCGGGCGCAACGGCGCTGACCGGCCGCACGCCGCCGAACTGCTCCGGCAGGTGGCGGATGAGGTGGCGCGTCAGGAACAGCCCGCGCAGGCACAGCGGCCCGAGGGCATCCGGCGTGACGGCTTCGTTTCCGAGCCCGGCCACGAGCACACCCTGCCCCGGCTGCAGGCGCAGCAGCCGCCGCAGCTCCGCCGCCAGCGCCTCGGCTGCCGGGCGGACGTCCCGCGCCAGCGGCGGCAGCTCCAGCGTGACATAGCGCCCGGCGGGCTTGCCGAGCGCGGCCTCGCCCCGGCGGTCGAGAATGTGCACGTCCGTCACGGCAAAGCCGTCCCGCTCGCGCTCACGGGCGCGAACGCCCGCCAGCTTCGTCGTTTTCCCGGCGCTCTTCTCCCAGAGCGCCTTTGCCTCCATGGCAAGGTCCGTCCGGATCCCCATTTTTCCGACATCCTCTCCTTGTGATCTTACCCTTAGTCTGCTCAGAGGCGAAATTTTTTTGCAAAAAAGCAGAAAAAAGGATTGATTTTATGGGCGGACGCCGCTATAATAGATTCCTGCATGAGATTAAAATACATGGGTTTTCGATAAACGCCATTCAGAGGAGGTGGAATCCATGCCCAACATCAAGTCCGCAAAGAAGCGCGTGCTCCTGTCCCGCGAGGCCAACGTGAAGAACAAGATGGCGAAGTCCGCTCTGAAGACCACCCTGAAGAAGTTCGACAGCGCTGTCGTCGCCGGTAACCGCGAGGAGGCCACCGCTGCCTACAAGGCCGCCGTTGTCGCCGTTGACAAGGCTGCCGTGAAGGGGATCCTGCACAAGAACAACGCCGCGCGCAAGAAGAGCAGCATGACGCTGAAGCTCAACGCCATGGCGTAAGCAAATTCGGATCATTCCGCCTGATGGAGTACCTCCATCAGGCTTTTGCTTTCTCCGGGAGAATGCAGGGCCGCCGGATTTGTCATTACGAAGGGCGCTTGCGCCCGTGGCAATCTCGGGCAGGCACTGCCGACCCGTACTGGCTGCCGTTAAAATGGCATGTACCGATTGCGTCTGTAGCGGCGCTCACTGCGCAGCCGTTAGCGGCTTTGCCGCTCTACGGATGCGGCGTGCCCTTTACGGGCGGTGAGCGCCATTGGCAGCTGCAAGTTGGTGTGCACCCTCGTCGACCGCGTAATGCTCCCAAATTTGTCATTGCGAGGCCCCAACGGGGCCGTGGCAAT
>NZ_JBBMFF010000229.1:0-28252 GCF_040096185.1 Faecousia intestinalis
CGCAGCCTTTTCAAACGAGAGCCCAGTGAAACGGGTCTCGTTTGAGAGCTTGTCAAAAACACTTTTTTGACAAGCTCCAGGGGGTCGCGGAAGCGGCCCCCGTTTTGCCGTCTTTACATTGGGCGAAAGCTGGTGTAAAATAGGGAAAGAAAGGGGGTATCCCGATGGACCCGAGAAATCAGCCCGCTCAGGACGACGAGGACCTGCTGCGCGACATCCGCAAAATTCTGGATGACCGGCACGACGCGGACGATCCCTACGAGCGCGGCTTTGCCGATAAGCTGTATGAGGACTGCGAGGACCCGACGCTGCAGACGCAGCAGCCGCCGAGACGGCAGCAGAATTCCGTCTCCGGCCCCGTGATCCATGCCTATAACTCCGACTTCCGCCGCGGCGCAGCCCCGCAGCGCCGGGAGGAGCCGACGACCTATCTCGGCCCGGTGGAGGAGGACGACTACGAGCCGCCTCGCCGCCAGTCTCAGCGCTCCCGCCGGGAGCCGGAGCGTGCGCCGCGCCGCGAGGAGCAGCCGCGCAGGCACCGCGCCGTGCCGGAATCCGGCTATGATGCCGAGCCGCCCAAAAAGAAGAAAAAACACCGCTTCGCCCGCGGACTCGGCAAGCTCCTGCTCATTTTGCTCGTGCTGTTTGCGCTCGTCATCGGCGTGATGCTGCTGCTGGCCAAGCAGCCGAAGGCAGAGGAGACCCTCGGCGCGCGCCGCGACGGCTGCTCGACGATCCTGCTTGCCGGAACGGACAAATCCGGCGACCGGACGGACACCGTCATGCTGCTGAGCGTCGACCGCAGCGCCAAACGGTTGACGCTGCTGAGCATCCCGCGCGATACAAAGGTCAATTCCAGCTATACGCCGCATAAGATCAATATCGCCTACGGCGTGAACGGCAAGGATCAGGAGGGCATGGAGGCCCTGATGGACTATGTCACGGAGCTGGTCGGCTTCCGTCCGGACGGCTATGTGCTCATCGATCTGGATGTCTTTGTCGATCTCGTCGACAAGATGGGCGGCGTGAAATTCGACGTTCCCTGCGATATGGATTACAGCGACCCTGCGCAGGACCTGACCATCGATCTGAAGGCCGGTATGCAGCGCCTGAACGGCGAGCAGGCCATGGGCCTCGTGCGCTTCCGCTCCGGCTATGCCATGGCCGATCTGCAGCGCGTGAACGTGCAGCGGGATTTTATGCTGGCTGCCATGCACCAGTGGGTCTCCGTCTGGAACCTCTGGCGTTTGCCCTCGGCGGCGCGGCTGCTCTCGGCGCATACCGTTACGGACCTCAGCACACGCAATCTCGTCTGGCTGGCAGAGTCCGTCGCCCTGTGCGGCACGTCGAACCTGCAGACGCTCACCATCCCCTATACGTTCAGCGGCGACGGTATGTATGTTCTGGCCGACCCCTATGAAACGGCCGATGTTGTCAACGCCTATCTCAATCCCTATGAGATAGACGTCTCGCCGGATGATATCTACGGAGGCTGACATGGAAGAGACGTTTCATATTGACACGGTCTGCCACAGCGGCAGACCGTCCGACCCGCGCAGTGCAAAGGAGACGGCGTGCTACGACCTGCTCGACTCGCTTGGCATCGCCTATGAACGCGTCGACCATGACGCCGCCATGACCATGGAGCTGTGCCATGCCGCAGAGGGGGTGCTGCACATCTCTATCTGCAAAAATCTCTTCCTCTGCAACCGGCAGAAGACAAAATTCTATCTGCTGCTCATGCCGGGCGGCAAGCCGTTCCACACGAAGGACCTGTCCGCCCAGCTCGGCTGCGCGCGCCTGTCGTTCGGCCCGCCGGAGGACATGGAGCGCCTGCTCGGTGTGACACCCGGCTCTGCAACGGTGCTGGCCCTGCAGAACGACACGGCGGGGGAGGTCACGCTCGTCATCGACCGCGCCGTGCTGCAGGCCCCATGCTTCGGCTGCCATCCCTGCATCAACACGAGCTCGCTGGCCTTTTCTATGCAGGATCTGACGGAAAAGCTGCTGCCCGCGCTGGGCCATGCGCCGGTTCTGGTCGACCTGCCGGAGGACAGCAATGCGTGAATTGATGATCGAAGCGGAGTACGCCCCGTTTGCTCCGAACTGGTTTCTGGAAACAGCGTCCCGCTGGTTCACCGTGCAGAAAACGCCTTGCCTGCAGACGGCCGAGGCTGTCATCGGCGAGCCGACGCTCGAGGCCCTGCAGAACGCGCCGCAGCTGCGCTGGCTGCAGATGACATGGGCGGGCGCAGACCGCTATCTGCACGGGGGCTTCCCGCGCAGCGTGCTGCTCACAACGGCCTCCGGCGCGTTCGGCGAAACGATCGCGGAGCACGCGATCGGGATGCTGCTGTCCCTGTGCCGCCGCCTGCCCTCCTATGCGCGGCAGAAGAGCTGGAACGATCTCGGCTCCGAGCGGCGCGTGGCAGGGGGAACGGCCCTCATCTTCGGCGCGGGCGATCTGGGCGGGAGCATCGCCCGCCGCCTGCAGGCCTTTGGTGTGAAGACGTTCGGCGTCTGCCGCCGGACCTCGCCGGATCGCCCCGGCTTTGACCGCCTTGTCCGGCTGGACGAGGCAGAGGCCCTGCTGCCTGCGGCGGACTTTGTCCTGGGCGCGATGCCGCAGTCGCCGGAGACGGCCGGGTGGCTCAGCGCGGAGCGCCTTGCTCTGCTTCCGCAGGACGCCGTCGTTGTGAACGTCGGGCGCGGCAGCTTTCTTGATGCCGATGCGCTGGCACGGGAGCTGCAGAGCGGCCACCTGTTCGGCGCAGGCCTTGATGTGACGGACCCGGAGCCGCTGCCTGCCGCGCATCCGCTCTGGAGCCTGCCGAACTGCATCCTGACGCCGCATGTCGCGGGCGTGAGCTTCGGCCACCTGCCGCAGACGGAGGAGCGCATCTGGCGCATCTGCGCGGAGAATCTGGAGCGCTATGCCGCCGGAGATCCGCTGCGGAACCTCGTGCGGGAGATCCCGCTGTGACGGGCCGCTTTGCGCCCAGCCCGACCGGGCGTATGCATCTGGGCAATATTTTTACCGCGCTGCTCGCGTGGCTTTCCGTCCGGTCGCAGGGCGGGCGTATGTTGCTGCGCATCGAGGACCTTGACCCGCAGCGCAGCCGTGCGGCCTATGCCGAGCAGCTGCGGAGGGACCTTGGCTGGCTCGGGCTGGACTGGGACGGCGAGATGCCGCCGCAGAGCACGAGAAGCCCGGTCTATGCCGCACATTTTGCAAAACTGGAGGAGCAGGGCCTGATCTACCCGTGCTACTGCTCCCGCAGCGAGCTGCACGACGCCTCTGCGCCCCATGCCTCGGACGGCACGGTGCTCTATTCCGGTGCCTGCCGCGACCTGACGCCGGAGCAGCGCGCCGCAAAGACCCGCCGCCCCGCGTGGCGCGTCCGTGTGCCGGATATCGCCGTCTCGTTCCGGGACGGTGTCTGCGGCCCGCAGACAGAACGGCTCGCCGAGACCTGCGGCGATTTTATCGTCCGACGCTCCGACGGCGTGTATGCCTATCAGCTTGCCGTTGTGTGCGACGATGCGCTCGGCAGCGTGACGGAGGTCGTGCGCGGCTGCGATCTGCTGGGCTCCACGGCGCGGCAGCTGTGGCTGTTCTCCGTTTTCGGCTATCCCGCGCCGCAATATTACCATGTTCCGCTGCTTGTTGCGCCGGACGGACGTCGCCTGAGCAAGCGGGAACGTGACCTTGACATGGAGGCGCTCCGCGCGCGCTGTACGCCGGAGCAGCTCGTCGGCAGGCTGGCGCAGCTGGCCGGCCTGCAGCCGGGGCCGGAGCCGGTCCGCGCCGCAGACCTCGTCTCCCGCTTCTCATGGGAGCGCATTCCGCGCGGCGAGATCGTGATCCCGGCAAATTTTTCGGACGGATTTCGTGTTTTTCCTTGAAAAACAGCCGTATTGTGCTATAATGAAAAGCGTGAGTAAGGGAAGTCGTACTTCCGACATTGAAAGGATGAATCGCATGTTCAAAATTGTCCGCAAGAAAGAGCTGAATTCTGCCGTTACTCTGATGGAGATCGAGGCTCCCTTTGTCGCCAAGAAGGCGAAGGCCGGTCAGTTCATCATCTTCCGCGTGGATGAGACCGGTGAGCGTGTCCCCCTGACCATCGCAGGCTACGACCGCGAAAAGGGTACGGTAGCCATTATTTTCCAGAAGGTCGGCCTGACGACGAAGATGCTCGGCGCGATGAACGAGGGCGACTATATTCAGGACTTCGTCGGTCCGCTCGGCAAGCCCACGAACACCGAGGGTATCAAGCGCGTCTGCGTGGTCGGCGGCGGCGTCGGCTGTGCGATCGCTCTTCCGTCCGCTCAGGCGTTCAAGGAGGCAGGCGCCGAGGTCGATGTCATTGTCGGCTTCCGCAGCAAGGATATCGTCATTCTGGAAGACGAGTTCAAGGCCTGCAGCGACCATCTGTACCTCATGACGGACGACGGCTCCTACGGCGAGCACGGCTTTGTTACCGTGAAGCTCCAGCAGCTGCTCGAGGCCGGCACGCACTATGACGAGGTCCTCGCCATCGGCCCGATCCCGATGATGAAGTTCGTCTCCAAGACGACCGAGCCCTTCGGCGTCAAGACCACCGTGTCCCTCAACCCGATCATGGTCGACGGCACCGGCATGTGCGGCGGCTGCCGCGTGACGGTCGGCGGCGAAGTGAAGTTTGCCTGCGTGGACGGCCCGGATTTCGACGGCCATAAGGTCGACTACGCCGAGCTGATGAACCGCAACGGTGTCTACCGCGATCAGGAAGCAGAAAACGAGAAGACGCATATGTGCCGCATGGACAAGCTGGCGCATGAGCTCATTCGCTGAGGAGGAACACAGCATGCCGAATATGACTCTGACCAAGACCCCGATGCCCGAGCAGGCACCGGACGTCCGCAATAAGAATTTCAAAGAGGTCTCCCTTGGCTACACCGAGGAGATGGCCGTGGAGGAAGCAGGCCGCTGCCTGCACTGCAAGAATCCGAAGTGCGTCGAGGGCTGCCCCGTCAACATCCGCATTCCGGAGTTCATCGCAAAGGTCTCCGAGCGCGATTTTCTCGGCGCTTACGAGGTCATCACCTCCACGAATGCTCTGCCCGCCCTGTCCGGCCGTGTCTGCCCGCAGGAGTCCCAGTGTGAGAGCAAGTGCGTGCGCGGCGTGAAGGGCGAGCCGGTCGCCATCGGCCGGCTGGAGCGCTTCGTCGCCGACTGGTATCGCGAGAACGTCAACAAGATGCCCGAGAAGCCCGAGAGCAACGGCATCAAGGTTGCCGTCGTTGGCTCCGGCCCCTCCGGCCTGACCTGTGCGAGCGAGCTGGCCAAGAAGGGCTATGAGGTCTCCATTTTTGAAGCCCTGCACACCGCAGGCGGCGTTCTGGTCTATGGTATCCCCGAGTTCCGTCTTCCGAAGGCCATCGTTGCCAACGAGGTCAAGAAGCTCGAGGCCATGGGCGTGCATGTCATGACCGACATGGTCATCGGCAAGGTCCTTTCCATCGACGAGCTGTTCGAGGAGATGGGCTTCAAGGCCGTGTTCGTTGGCTCCGGTGCAGGCCTGCCCATGTTCATGCACATCGAGGGCGAGGCGCTCAAGGGCGTTATGTCTGCCAACGAGTACCTGACCCGTATCAACCTCATGAAGGGCTATCGCGACGAGAGCGACACGCCGGTCATCCGTTCGAACGCCGTTGCGGTCGTCGGCGGCGGCAACGTTGCCATGGATGCCGCGCGCTGCGCGAAGCGTCTCGGCGCGGAGCATGTGTACATCGTCTATCGCCGCGGTGAGGCGGAAATGCCCGCCCGTCTGGAAGAGCTGCATCATGCCAAGGAAGAGGGCATCGAGCTGCACGTCCTGTGCAACCCGACGAAGATCCTCGACGACGGCAATGGCCGCGTCGGCGCGATGGAATGCGTCCGCATGGAGCTCGGTGAGCCGGATGCCTCCGGCCGCCGCCGTCCGGTCGCCATCGAGGGCAGCGAGTTCCAGCTTGCCGTCGACACCGTCATCATGGCTCTCGGCACGTCCCCGAACCCCCTCATCCGCTCCACGACGCCGGGCCTCGAGACGAATAAGAAGGGCTGCCTCGTTGTCAACGAGGACAACATGACCACCCGCGACGGCGTGTATGCCGGCGGCGACGCCGTGACCGGCGCTGCAACCGTTATCCTCGCCATGGGTGCAGGCAAGAAGGCCGCTGCTGCTATCGACGCGCGCTTTCATAAATAAGACAAAACCGGTATAATTTGCCTGCCGCGTTCCCATACTAAAAGAAACGACCGCCTGTCCCGGCATCGTCGGGGCAGGCGGTTTTTATCAGGGAGGGGACTGCAATGCAGGTCAAAGAGGTCATGAGCCGCCGGATCATTGCCATTTCGCCGGAGGAGACTGTCGCCGTGGCGGCGCGGCTCCTGTCGCAGCACAACATCGGCGCGCTGCCGGTGTGCAGCCGGGACGGGCGGCTGCGCGGCATGGTGACGGACCGGGATATCGTCGTGCGCTGCGTGGCTGCAGGGGACGACCCCGAGCGCACGCGCGTTGCGGAGATCATGACGCGGCGCGTTCTGGCGGCGGAGCCGGACCGGAGCGTCGATGAGGCCGCACGCCTGATGGCGCGCGAGCAGGTGCGGCGTCTGCCGGTGCAGGAGCACGGGCGGCTTGTCGGCATGGTGTCGCTGGGCGATGTCGCTGTGCGGCCGGACTACACGATGGAGGCAGGGGAGGTCCTGCAGGAAATTTCGCAGAATATCCGCCGTGCCTAGGCGAGCAGGGCATCCAGCTCCGACGGCGTGCTGAACTGCACGACGAGGCGGTTCGGCAGGCAGACGATGGGCGCGCCGTGGTCCGCCGCGGCGTGATGCATGCAGTCCTGCGTGGGACAGGAGGCCGATGTGACGGCGATTTTTCCGCCGGAGACGGTCAGAATGTTCCAGCCGCCGCCGGACTCGATGCGGTATTCGCCGTCGACGGCAAGGTCGATCGTCTGCACGAGCGCACCGTCCGAATAGACCTCCGCCGTTGTCTCGGCCTTGCCGCCGAGCAGCCATATGGACAGCCCGGAGCAGACCACGGCGATGGCCAGAAACAGCAGGATCCAGAATCTTGTCTTCATCGCTTCAGCTCCGTAAACGTGCAGTCCGTCAGCAGGGGGGCCGCTCCCTCCGTGGCGTAGATCATGCCGTCCTCCGTGATGAAAACGGCCTCGAAATCGGACGAAGCACGCCAGAATTCCGTTGCCCGCTCCAGCCCCATGACGAACAGGGCCGTGGAAAGCCCGTCTGCCAGCGTGCCGCTGTCCGCGAGGATCGTCACGGAGCGCAGGCCGTTCTGCACCGGCCTGCCGGTCTGCGGGTCGAGAATGTGATGGTAGCGGACGCCGTCCTGCTCAAAATAGCGCTGATAGTCGCCCGAGGTCACAAGGGCCTTCGAGCCGGTAAAGCGCACGACGGCGATCGCGCTCGACGGGTCGTTCGGGTCGGCAATGCCGACCTGCCATGCCGTGCCGTCCGGCTTGCTGTCGACGGTCTGCACATTGCCGCCGAGCGAGAGCAT
Source organism: Faecousia intestinalis (assembly GCF_040096185.1). NCBI lineage: Bacteria > Bacillati > Bacillota > Clostridia > Eubacteriales > Oscillospiraceae > Faecousia > Faecousia intestinalis. Next base: position 7,560 of record NZ_JBBMFF010000229.1, read on the forward strand.
GGCGGCCTGCGCCCCGGTCTCCTCCAGCTGATGCGCGCACCGCTCTGCCGCATATCCCTTGGCGATGCCGCCGAGGTCGACGCTGCAGCCCGCATCGAGGGCAGCCACCGCGCCGTTCAGCTGCAGATGCTGCGGGCCGGTGTGCGCGAGCGCTCCGGTCAGCTCGGCCTCCGTCGGGACATGATATTTCCCGGAGGGGAAGCCCCAGAGGCAGACAAGGGGATAGACTGTCGGGTCAAAGGCTCCGCCCGTGCGCGTGGCGCAATCCAGCGCCTGCTGCAGGAGGTCTGCGGTCTGCGGCTGCAGCTCCGCCGTGCCGTCCCGGTTCAGGCGGGCGATGTCGCTGTCCTCTGACGTGGCGGAAAGCAGGGCTTCGAGCGAACGGAGCGTGTCCTCCGTCTGCGTGACAAGGACCTCATCGCCCCAGATGCGCAGGCTCATCAGCGTGTCCATGGCAAAAAGCTGTGCCTCATGCGCCTCCGGCTGCTTTGGGCCGCAGCCCGTCAGGACCAATGCTGCCAGAAGTACGGCAGCGAACCATTTTTTCAAGGGGATCACCTCATTTTCCGGGATCATTATATCAAAAAAGAGAAATTTTCTCAAATAGTATTTGACATTTTCCTGCCGGGATGGTATGATAAACAGGCCGCATCGAAGAGGTACAAGCTTGAGGTATGCCCTCACGCCTCCAGAGCGAGACTACAAAAAGGTAGGTGCAAACAAACATGCAGGCAGTTATCGTTACCGGTGGCAAGCAGTACAGCGTCAAGGAGGGCGACGTGATCTACGTCGAGAAGCTCAATGCTGAGGCTGACGCAACCGTAACCTTCGATCAGGTCCTGGCAGTCGTGGACGGCGAGAACTCTAAGTTCGGTGCTCCCGTGGTGGCAGGCGCTTCTGTCGAAGCCAAGGTGCTGAAGAACGGCAAGGCCAAGAAGGTCGTCGTCTTCAAGTATCGCCCGAAGAAGGACTCCAAGTCCATCCGCGGCCACAGACAGCCGTACACCAAGGTGCAGATCGAAAAGATCTCCGTGTAATGACTAAGGTAGAGATCTTCAATCACGACGGCAGGATCCATGGATTCTCCGTGTCCGGGCACAGCGGCTATGCCGAAGAGGGCAGCGACATCGTGTGCGCAGCCGTTTCCGCAGCCGTGACCTTCGCCGAGTGCACGATCAACGACGTGCTGGGCAATCATGCCAATACGAAGGTGAAGGAAGAAGAGCCCCGGATCACCCTCACCCTTCCCGCAGCCTGCGACGACGAAGACGCCGTGCAGGCCGTGCTGACCGGCTTTTTGCTGACGGTCTGCTCCCTGCGGGACAATTATCCTGAGTATATCGAAGTTATGGAGGTGTAACAAATGCTGAAAATCGGTTTTCAGTTCTTCGCTCATAAGAAGGGCGGCGGTTCCACCAAGAACGGCCGTGATTCCGAGTCCAAGAGACTGGGCGTGAAGCGCGCGGACGGTCAGTTCGTCCTCGCGGGCAACATTCTGGTTCGCCAGAGAGGCACGCACATCCATCCGGGCGTCAATGTCGGTATCGGCAGCGACGACACCCTGTTTGCTCTGGTTGACGGCCACGTCAAGTTCGAGCGCAAGGGCAAGGATCGCAAGCAGTGCTCCGTCTACGCGGAACAGTAAGACGCAATACGGAATCCCGGACATAGGCGCTCTATGTTCGGGATTTTTTATGGCAGCAATCCGCACAGCCCGGAAGGAGGATCGCGATGTTTATTGATAAAGTCAAGATTACGGTGAAGGCAGGCAACGGCGGCAATGGTGCCGTTGCCTTCCACCGCGAAAAATATGTCGCCGCGGGCGGCCCGGATGGCGGCGACGGCGGCAAGGGCGGCAATATCGTCCTGCGCGTGAACGACAACCTCTCCACGCTGATGGACTTCCGCTACAAGCGCAAATATGCTGCGGCACTCGGTCAGGACGGGCAGGGCGCGCGCTGCTCCGGCAAGCGCGGCGAGGACCTCGTCATTCAGGTCCCGCGCGGTACGGTCGTGCGCGATGCCGCAACGAACGAGATCATCAAGGATATGTCCGACGATGCGGACTTTATCCTCTGCAAGGGCGGCCGCGGTGGCTGGGGCAACAAGCATTTTGCCACGCCGACCCGTCAGGTGCCGCGCTTTGCCAAGGCCGGCCTTCCCGGCGAGGAGCACGAGGTCGTGCTGGAACTGAAGCTGCTGGCAGATGTCGGCCTTGTCGGCTTCCCGAATGTCGGCAAGTCCACGCTGCTGTCCGTCACGTCCAATGCCCGCCCGAAGATCGCAAACTACCACTTCACCACGCTGTACCCGAATCTCGGCGTCATCTATGTGGATGAGGGCGTGTCGTTCGTCATGGCCGATATCCCCGGTATTATCGAGGGTGCGGCCGAGGGCGCGGGCCTTGGCCACGATTTCCTGCGGCACATCGACCGCTGCCGCCTGCTCGTGCACATCGTCGACGTCTCCGGCAGTGAGGACCGCGACCCGATCGAGGACTTCGAGAAGATCAACGCCGAGCTGCGCGATTATTCGCCGGAGCTGGCCGAGCGGCCCATGATCGTCGCGGCAAACAAGTGCGACCTCATCCCGGAGGGCAGCGACAATCTCGAGCGTCTGCGTGCCTACGTCACGGAGCGCGGCTACCCGTTCTATGAGATCTCGGCCGCCACGACGCAGGGCACGAAGCAGCTCATGCGCGTCATTGCCGGCCGTCTGCGCGAGCTTCCGCCCGTGACGGTCTATGAGCCGGAGTATGTTAAACCGCTGGCCGAGGCGGGCGAGGCCGACGCCCTGTCCATCGAGCATATGGATGACCTGTGGGTCGTGTCCGGCAAGTGGATGCAGCAGCTCATCGCCGATATCAACTTTGCGGATTACGAGTCGCGCATGTACTTCGACCGCCAGCTCCGCAAAAGCGGCCTGTTCGACCGGCTGGAGGAAATGGGCATCGAGGACGGCGACACGGTCAGCATCTACGACTTTGAATTTGAGTACGAGCGATAATTATTGTAGGTTTGTCAAACATATTGTACAGCGAACTCAATAGGAGAAAGCCAGTGTTGGTGTCTCATGGGCAAGTTGTTGGCACGGTGAGGGAAAGGCTTGCTGTCTGGCATGATATATGCTATACTTGAACCGCGCGAAAAAAATTCGGGGCTTTTCGCCCCGAATTTTTTTTGTTGAGTTTACTCTGCATGCCCGCGGATATGGTGCCGGTAAAATGCTGCGAGGAACGGCATGGAGATCACGAAGGTCAGAAGGTCTGCCACGGGCTGGCTCATCTCCACACCGGCGCAATGCAGCCACAGCGGCAGGAGCAGCACGGCCGGAAGGAAGAAAATGCCCTGCCTGCAGCTTGCCAGGAACGTCGCGGCCGTGCGGTAGCCGAGGCACTGATAGAGCTGATTGACGAACGTCGAGACGGCCAGCAGCGGCAGAACGATGCAGGAGAAGCGCAGCGTCTCCGCACCGATGCGTACGACCTCCGCGTCGCTGCAGAACCACCACAGGATCGGCCGCGCGAAAATGGCCATGACGATGGCGCAGACCGTGCAGAGCACCGTGCCGACGAGGGAAGAGAACCAGAACGCCTGCCATGCGCGGCGGCGCTTTCCGGCGCTGTAGTTATAGCCTGCAACGGGCTGGAAGCCCTGCCCGATACCGATGACGAGATTGCGAACGAAGACATAGAGCTTGTTCGCGATCGTGATGGCCGAGACGGCCGCGTCGCCATAGAGGACGGCCTGCATATTGAGCACGGCCGAGGCCACGCTGCCGAGGCCCTGCCGGCAGACAGTCGGGAGACCCGTCGAGAAAATAAGCCAGTAATCACAGAAATGACGACTTACGCTGCGCAGGCGCAGCCGGACGATGGAGCGGCCCGTCAGGAAGAACAGCAGCAGAATCACAAAGCTCACGGCCTGACTGACGGCTGTGGCCAGCGCTGCGCCGCCTGCGCCCATGTCCAGCGTGAAGATGAACAGGGGATCGAGCGCAATATTCAGCACGCCGCCCAGTCCTAGCCCCCACATGGCGAGCGTCGATTCGCCCTCGGCGCGGAGCGTGTTGTTCAGCACGAACGACGCACAGCTGACCGGCGCGACGAGCAGGATCCAGCGGGCGTAGGGGACGGCATAGGGAAGCATGGTGTCTGTGCATTTCAGCGCGCGCAGGATCGGCTTCAACCCGGCAAGACAGCCCCAGTCGACGACCGCACCCGCGAGAATGGCGGCCACAAAGGCGCTGACGGCGTAGCGCTCGGCCGCGTCGTCGTCCTTTTCACCGAGCTTGCGGCTGATGAGGCTGCCTGCGCCCATGCCGAGTCCGTAGCCGACGGCCTGCAGAATGGCCATGAGCGTGTAGACCATGCCGACTGCAGCCGATGCTGATTTGTTGATTTGGGAGACGAAATAGGTATCAGCTGTGTTGTAAATAACCGTAACGAGCATGCTGATGGTAGTCGGGATCGCCAACGAGCTGACGAGCTGCGGGATCGGCGTGCCGATCATCTTCTCATATTGCTCCGCACTGTTCGGAACATGAGCCATTCAGAATCCCTCCGACATTTTCTTTTATTCTATCATATTCCGGCGCGATTTTCCAGAGGAGGAATCCGATAATGAAGTTCCCGAAGCTCAGGCACGCAGGCCTGTGCAATATCCTGATCTTTCTCCCGGCGCTGTTCCTGTTTTTGCCATCGGCTTCAATATCCCGCTGGCAAACTGGGGCGCGCCGAAGTGGGTCCTTGCCCTGAATTTCCTGCTTGGCTGCGCGGTCTCGCTCGGCTATCTCATTCTGGGGGCGTTTCCGCTCCTGTGCGCCGATCAGTTTTTTTTCCTGCTGCGGGAGTGGAAGCGTTCCAGCCTGGAATACCGCACTGGCCGGGCGAGATCAGAATGGGCGAGTATGCGCTCTACTGCGGCCTCGGCGACCGGGTGGCTGTGCTGACGTATACGAAGCAGGAGGGGAAAAAGCACCTCCTGCTCGAAAAGGACCTTGCTGCCTACGGAACGAGCGGCAAGAGCAGAACCCGCAGGCGCAGGATCACCCCGGAGGAGCAGAAAAGCTGCCGCGCCCGGCTTGAAAGCTGGCTCGTCGCCGAGGGCTATCGTTTTGAAGCGGAGACGGAGAAATGATCTGATGACACAAAATGCGGGCGCTGCTTTTGGCAGCGCCCGCGCAGTTTTTATTTGGGATCCTTACTGCGGAATATGCGGTTGAGCAAATAGACGCAGAGCATGATGACGAGGATCACAATGAAAATGGAACCCCAGCCGGCGCCCATCAGGCGCAGGGATTCCTGCCATGTGGCAGGACGGTCCGGGATCGACTGTTCCGCAACGGCGGTGAGGATCGGCAGCAGCTGCATGGTCATTCCTCCTTACCCAATGGTGTAGACAAGGCTCATGATCAGGCCGCCCGCGATGACGGACGCGATCTGGCCCGAAACATTGACGCCGACGGTGTGCATGAGCAGGAAATTTTGCGGGTCCTCCTTCAGGCCCATCTTGTGGATGACGCGGGAGGACATCGGGAAGGCCGAGATACCGGCCGCACCGATCATGGGATTGATCTTCCTGCCCTTCGGCAGGAACAGGTTCAGGAACTTGGCCACCAGAACACCGCCCGCCGTGTCGAAGATGAAGGCCACGAGGCCGAGGCCCATGATGAGCAGCGTCTGCGGCTTCAGGAACTGCACCGCGTGCATGTTGAACGCGATGGAGATGCCGAGGAAGATCGTGATAAGGTTCGCCAGCACCTTCTGCGCCGTCTCGGACAGCGAGTTCAACACGCCGCACTCGCGAATCAGGTTGCCGAACATCAGGAAGCCGACGAGCGCGACTGCCTTCGGGGCAAAGATGCCCGTGATGATCGTGATGACGATGGGGAAGAGAATGCGTGTTGTTTTGGAGATCTGCTTCGGCTCATACGGCATGCGGATGAGTCGCTCCTTCTTCGTTGTCAGCAGGCGGATGACGGGCGGCTGGACGATGGGGACCAGCGCCATATAGGAATAGGCAGCGACAGTGATCGCACCGATGTAGCCGCTCTGCAGGGCGTTTGCCACGACAATGGATGTTGGGCCGTCCGCCGCGCCGATGATGGCGATGGAGGCGGCGTCGCGGATGTCAAAGCCGCAGAGGCTCGCAACGAAAAATGTGAAAAATATGCCAAACTGCGCCGCCGCGCCGAAGATCATCAGCTTGGGGTTCGACAGCAGCGGACCGAAATCGATCATTGCACCGATGCCGATGAAGAGAACAAGGGGGAACAGCTCATTTGCGATGCCCTTTTCATACAGCAGGTGCAGAATTTCGAGGTCCGCGCCCGGCAGATTCATCAGGATCGCGCCGAAGCCGATCGGCAGCAGCAGCGAGGGCTCCATATCCTTGGCGATGGCGAGATAGATGAGCACCGCGCCGATGAGCCACATGACGATGAGCTTCCAGCCGTCTCCCTGCAGCAGGGACTGCGCATTTTCCAACAGAACTTCCAAATACGTTGCCTCCCTTTGGCAGTATAATAACACAATTATAATCGAACGTCCCGGCAGATGCAAGAGGATAGAATGTTAAATCTATGTAAAGTACACAAAATTTCCGCAGGGCTGGTAGGCGGACCGTTCCTGTGATACAATATAGATACAAGGCAGATGCAAACTATCCTCAGGAAATGCTTTTTGGGAGGAAAAATCATGATCCGGATTTTGATCGTGGAAGATGAAATAACGATCGCGCGGCTGATCGACCTGAATCTCAGCGCGTGCGGCTACGAATGCACCTGCGAATATGACGGCCTGGCGGCCGCAGACCTTCTGGAGCAGATGAGCTTCGATCTGATCCTTCTGGATATCATGCTTCCTGGGGCGGATGGCTTCGAACTGATGGACCTGATCCGCCCGACGAAAACGCCGGTGATCTTCCTGACGGCGCGCGGCTCGGTCAGCGACCGCGTCAATGGTCTGCGCGCCGGAGCGGATGACTATCTTGTCAAGCCGTTTGATATTGTGGAGCTGATCGCGCGGGTGGAGAGCGTCCTGCGCCGCACCGGAAAGACCGGAGACCGGTATACCGTAGGAGATGTGTGCATCGACGCACGAGCCATGCGCGTCACACGCGGCGGCGAACCGATTCTGCTCACGCCGAAGGAATTTGACCTGCTGCTCCTGTTTGTGCAGAACCGGAACATCGCGCTGTTCCGCGAAACGATCTATGAGCGCGTCTGGGGCACGGAATTCACGGGTGACAGCCGCACGGTCGACCTGCATGTGCAGCGGCTGCGGCGAAAGCTGGGCTGGCAGGGAAAGCTCCTGACGATCTATAAGACAGGCTACCGACTGGAGGTGACGGATTGAGATTTGCTGCCAAAATGACCGCCCTCATCACCATGCTGCTGGCTGTCTCTCTGGCCGTCGGCGGCTATCTGGTCATGAGCAGCTCGTTTGACGCGCGTCTGAAGGGGCAGGTCCGCGATGCGCAGGAGGAGGTACGGCTGCTCGGCATGACGGTGCAGGCACTCTGTGCCAGAGAGCAGGGGCAGGACACCGCTTCCTCCGGCGCGATCGAAAGAGCGCTGGAGGCTATTCCGCAGGACCGCAGCTACTGCCTGCACGCGGCGGACGGCACGGTTTTATCTGAAAGCGCGGACTTCCCACAGGAGGCGGTGCAGAACGGAAGGGCGGGCGTGATCGTCTCCCGTGTGCAGAACACTACTTCCGGCAGCCGCCTGATCACAACGTCGCTGCTTACACTGTACGGCGGTACATACTCTCTGACTTGCCTGAACGACATTACGGACATGCTGCGCGAAGCGGAGACAGAATTGCAGCGCTTTCGATGGATCCTTGCCGCTGTGCTTGGGGCTGCGGTCGCGGCAACGGCAGCTCTGTCTGTCTATATGACGCGGCCCCTCCGCCGCATTTCGCGCACGGCGCGGCAGCTTGCGGCCGGGCAGACGGACAGGCGCGTCACGGTCCGCACCGATGACGAGCTCGGCGATCTGGCGCAGAATTTCAACGCCATGGCCGATGCGCTCGAGGCACGGCTGCGGGAGCTGGCGGCTGCGGCGCAGCGTCAGAAGGAATTTACGGCCAGCTTTGCGCATGAGCTGAAAACGCCTCTGACCTCCGTCATCGGCTACGCCGACACGCTGCGCAGCAGAACGCTTCCGAGCGAGATGCAGTTTGAAGCAGCCAACGCGATCTACACCGAGGGAAAACGTCTGGAGCGCATGTCGTTCGCGCTGCTGGACCTGTTTGCGCTTGAGCGCAGTGAGCCTTCCTTCTCCCGGGTGCAGACCGGTGCGCTCGCGGCCTCCGTGCAGAAAAGCTGCGAATACCGGCTTGCCCGGCAGAAGCAGAGCCTGCAGTGCGATGTGGAGGAGGCGGCCGTCTGGGGCGAACCGGAGCTGCTACGGACGCTGCTGCTCAATCTGCTCGACAACGCGCACAAGGCATCGCCGCCGGGGGCGGTTCTGCAGCTGCGCGGCAGGGGTGTTCCGTCGGGCTATTTGTTCTGCGTGATCGATCCGGGGCGCGGCATTCCTCCGGAGGAGCTGTCCCGCATCACCGATCCGTTTTATATGGTGGATAAATCGCGCGCCAGAGCGGCGGGCGGCGCGGGCCTCGGCCTGACGCTGTGCCGTAAGATCGCCGAGGTCCATGGGTCGAGCCTGCGCTTTGAGAGCGTGGTCGGCGAGGGAACGCGCGTGTCATTCCTTCTGAAAGGAGAGCAGAAATGAAGCGAATGCGAAGCTGGTGGCTGGCAGCCGCGGCCTGCGCGGTCCTTGCGGCAGCTCTTCTGCTTCCGCAGCGTTTTCTGCAGCAGAAGCTCGACCGCGTGGCCGAGACGGAATTTTCCGTCGATGGCGCAGAGCCGGATATGGAGGAAGCGGTGACTCTGATGGAACGGCTCCGCCTTGCCGCCGTCGGCGAGTTTATTGCGCAGAATACTGCCGATGGCACCGGCAATGACGGCGGTGCGCTGACGGCGCAGACGCAGCAGTGGCTGCTCGATGCGCAGAGTGTTATCCCGCAGCCGCTCCGGCCGTATATCGACCTGTCAGGTGAGGTATTTGCGGAAAGCGGATGGATCCTTGACACGGCCTCGGGCACGGTGTTTTCGGCGATCCGTGCGTCGCTGCACCATACGCCGTTTATTGACACGATCATTCTGCTCGATGCGCAGACCGGCAGGCTGCTCCATCTGGAGATGCTGTTCTATCAGGAGTCCGATTATCTGATCCTGCTGCAGGACCTGCCGGATAGTCTGGAGGATGCGGGCGGCTGGAGGCAGCGAGTGGCAGATTATTACGGCCTGACGGCCAATGCATTCCGGCCGGAGGACTCCCTTGTCAAGCAGTGGTATTCCACGGCAGAGCCCAGCGAACTGGGCTTCGTGCTGGGGGATGCCGACGGAAATGCGGTCACCTATGGCTTTCGGCACGGCGCTGCGCCGGGGATGGCGATCGCGCTGGGCTCGTTCGGCAGTTGACGCAGCGTCCCGCCTGTGGTAAAATGGGTGAGATTTCCGATACGGATACGCGCTCCCGCCGGTGCGGGGGCAGAAAGGAACGTACCATGATCGAATATGTGACCATCGATCAGGCGGCGGAGCTGGACGCCTTTGTGCTCCGGCAGCCAAACTGCCATTTCATGCAGACCTCTGCATGGGGCCGCGTGAAGGAGGGATGGGGCTGGACCGGCATCCTCTGCCGCGATGAAAAGGGCGAGATCATCGGCTCCATGGCCATTCTGGAGCACCGCATCCGTCATATGCACACGGGCTTTCTCTATGCGCCGCGCGGGCCGATCTTCCGGGACGGCGACTACGCCACGCTCGAGGCGCTTGTGGACGCCATGCGCGCTCTTGCCGAAAAGCGCGGCGACTATATGATCCGCATTGACCCGATGCTGGAGGAGACGGACACGGCGTTTCTGGACGAGGTGCGCCGTCTGGGCTTTACTGTCAATCAGGCGAGCGATTTTTCCCTGTTCCAGCCGCGCATGTGCTATGTGCTCGACCTGCAGGGCTTCACGCCGGAGTCGCTTCTGGCCTACTATAATAAAACAAAGCGCTATGACATCCGCCGCGCGGAGCGCAACGGCGTGACCGTTCGGCTGGGCGATGTCTCGGATATCCCGGTGTTTTACCGCATGATGCTCGCCACGGCGGCAAAGAACGGCTTTACCGCGCGGCCGCAGCAGTACTATGCGCACTTCCTCGAGGCGCTCGGCCCCATGTCCAAGCTGTACCTTGCGGAGAAGGACGGCGTCATCATCGCCGCGAGCATCACGGCCGAGCTTGGCAACCGCGTGTGGCATATGTATGCCTGCTCCGACCGCGCCTATCAGGCCGATTTTCCGAATGAGCTGATCCAGTGGCAGATGCAGCGCGACGCGCTCGAGGGCGGCTACCGTTACTTCGACTTCCGCGGCGTCGAGGGCTATCCCGTGCCGGAGAATCCCTATTACGGCCTGCATCACTACAAGCAGGGCTTCGGCGCACAGTTCCACGCCTATGTCGGCCAGTGCGACCGCGTGCTGCACCCGATGCGCGCAAAGCTCGTCCATACCCTGCAGAAAATATTTGTACGCGAGTAACATCGAATTATTTGCTGGTTTCCGTTTTCCCTCTGTACAAAATCCGTAAGATACGCTATAATAATTTTGGCTGATTCCTACAAAAATTTTGAAAGGCGGATATCCACATGAACGCGTTTTTACCGGCAGACATTCTCTTCCCGCAGGTCGATTCCATGGAGAAGTGGGCGGTCATCGCCTGCGACCAGTTCACCTCTGACCCTGCCTATTGGGAGCGTGTCCGGCAGCATGCCGAGGGTTCTCCCTCGACGATCAACCTTATTCTGCCCGAGGCAGAGCTTGGTACCCCGCAGGAGGCTGCGCACACGGCGCTCATCAACCGCACAATGGCGGAATATCTCGATGCCAACGTCTTCCGCACGCTGAAGGATTCGTTTGTTTATGTGGAGCGCACGCTGGAAAACGGCTCCATCCGCCGCGGCCTTATCGGTATGGTCGATCTGGATGCCTATGACTATTCCACTGGCTCCGTTTCGCCCATCCGCGCCACGGAGCGCACGGTCGTTGAGCGCATCCCGCCGCGCATGCGCGTCCGCCGCGAAGCGCCCGTCGAGCTGCCGCACATCCTGATGCTGGCAGACGACCATGAGCATGTGCTCATCGAGCCGATCGCGGAGAAGAAGGACAAGCTCGAGAAGCTCTATGACTTTGACCTCATGGAGGACGGCGGCCACATCCGCGGCTGGCTCGTCGACGGCGAGGAAGCCGCTGCGTTCAATGCCCGCCTGACGGACTATACCGCAAACGTCGGCAAGAAGTACGAGGGCCTGAAGGGCGTTCCCATGGTGTTCGCCGTCGGCGACGGCAACCATTCCCTTGCTACGGCAAAGTCCTGCTATGAAGAACTGAAACGCAACCATCCCGGTGAGGACCTCTCCAACCATCCCGCGCGCTATGCGCTCGTGGAGCTGGAGAACATCCATGATCCCGCGCAGGTCTTTGAGCCGATCCACCGCGTTGTGACGGGCTGCGACCCCAAGGCACTGCGCAAGGCGCTGGAGAGCCAGGCCTGTGCCGAGGGCGGCTTCCCTGTGACGTGGTATGCGGGCGAGGAGTCCGGCACGGTGCTGCTCGACCGTTCGCTCAGCGAGCTGGCCGTCGGCGTGCTGCAGGGCTTCCTGGACAGCTATCTGGCCGATCATCCCGGCGAGGTGGACTACATCCATGACGACGACGCCCTCATCGCGCTGGCAAAGCAGCCGAACGCCATCGGCTTCCTGCTGCCCGCCATGGAGAAGAGCCAGCTCTTCCGCGGCGTCATTGCCGACGGCATCCTGCCGCGCAAGACGTTCTCGATGGGCCACAGCCGCGAAAAACGTTACTATCTTGAAGGAAGAAAGATCAAATGACAACTCTGACCGAAGGCGCATTTGCAAAGATCAACCTCACGCTCGACGTGCTGGACCGCCGTGAAGACGGCTACCACGATATCCGCAGCATTCTACAGACTGTTGCCCTGCGCGACGATATCGAGCTCCTGCTGGACACCGGCACGGGCTGGCGCATCGAGTGTGAAACGGCGGGCATCCCGCTGGACGAAACGAATCTGGCCTGGCGTGCCGCTCGCGTGTTCTTTGACACGTTCGGCGGCGAGCCGGACGGCCTGACCATCCGCATCACCAAGCGCATCCCGTCCGGGGCGGGTCTTGGCGGCGGAAGCGCCGACGCGGCGGCCGTGCTGCGCGCGCTGAACCGCTGGAAAGATTACCCGCTTTCCGTCTATGCGCTGTGTGAGCTGGGCGCGCAGATCGGCTCCGACGTTCCGTTCTGCGTGCTGTGCGGCACGGCTCTGGCCGAGGGGCGCGGCGAGCGGCTGACGAAGCTGCCGGACACGCCGGAGATGTTCACCGTGATCTGTAAGCCGGACGTCTGCTTTTCCACCCCGGCGCTCTATGCCAAACTCGACGATGTCGCGCTTGCCAAGCGGCCGGACACGCGCGCCATGCGAGCCGCGCTTGAAAAGGGCGATCTCGAGGCCATCGGCGCGGGCCTGTGCAATGTGTTTGAGCAGGTCGCCATCCCAGACCATCTGGAGCTGAACTATATTAAGTCCATCATGATGTCCTACGGCGCCTATGGCGCGCAGATGACGGGCAGCGGCTCGGCCGTATACGGCCTGTTTGACTCGTTCGAATATGCCGCCGTCGCCTGCACGATGCTCAAGGACAATTATCCGCAGGTCTTTATCGCCAAGACGGTATAAAAATTCCAAAACCCGTCCATTCTATAGGCAACTACAGAATGGACGGTGTTTTTATGAAAATCCGAAGGATCCTCTGCTGGCTGCTGTCGCTTGCCCTGCTGACCGGCAGCGTTTATACGGCCGATACGCTCGTGCGGCAGCGCAGGCTGGCGCGGAAGACCGTGCGGCTGCATGTCATTGCCAATTCCGATGAAGCAGCTGATCAGGCGCAGAAGCTGCGCGTGCGCGACGGCGTGCTGGCCTGCGTGTCCGGCCTGACGGCAGACTGCGAAACGGCGGATGACGCGCGCAAATGCATCGCGGCCCATCTGCCGGAGATCGCGGAGGCGGCGCAGCGCGTGCTTGCGGGCAGCGGCTATGATGTGACGGTCAGCCTCGGCCCGGAGACCTACGGCACACGGGACTATGCCAGCTTTTCTCTGCCTGCCGGGACATACCCCTCGCTGCGGGTGCAGATCGGCGAAGCCGCCGGAAAAAACTGGTGGTGCGTCGTGTTCCCGACGCTCTGCACGGCCGCAACGAGCGACGAAGCAGAGCTGCGGGCTGCTGCAGGCGGCTTCGACGAGGATGAGGCCGCGTGGATCACGGAGGAGCAGCCGGAATACCGCCTGCGCTTCAAAACGCTCGAGTGGCTCCAGAAGCTCAAGGAACTGTTTTCATGAACCAGCCCCACGCCGTGATCCGGCGTGGGCTCAGCTTGTCAAAAAAGTCCTGTTGGACTTTTTCGCCAAGCTGCTATCAGAATTGCAAAATCAATTTTTGCAGCATGATTTTGCAATTCTGCCGCTGCGGCGGGTTATTTAACGCGAAAGGAAACCCTGACGGTTTCCTTTCACACTTTTCTTCCCTCCGGAACCTTTGGCTGGGCAGTTTTTTCAACAGTCCGCAGCTCACGCCGTGACCCGGCGTGGGCTTTTTTTTTCGCACGGCGTGTGTTACAATAGGTAAAAAGAGGTGAGGAACATGCTGGAGCTTTGGCTTTGTCCGAGCAGAAAACAGAACACGGCCCGCGTGATGCAGGCGCTCTGCGAAAAAACGGCGCAGCGCATCCTGGTCGTGCCGGAGCAGTTCTCCCACGAGGCCGAACGCATGCTCTGCCGCGCGGGCGGCGACACGATCAGCCGCTTTGCCGAGGTTCTGAGCTTTTCCCGGCTGGCCTCGCGCGTGTTTTCCATCGAGGGCGGCTCCGCCTGCGAGGAGACGGACGCGGGCGGACGGCTGCTGCTGATGGCGCTGGCTGTGGAGCAGGTGCGCCCGCGGCTGAAGCTGTTCGGTGCCAGCACGTCCCGGCCGGAATTTTTGCTGCAGCTGCTCGACACGCTGGAGGAATTCCGTGCCTACTGCCTGCGGCCGGAGCTGCTGCGCGCGGCATCGGAGAAGCTCAGCGGCGCGCTGGCCGTGAAGACCGAGGAATTTGCCCTCCTGATGGAGAGCTATGACGCCGCCTGCGCCAATGCGGGGCAGGACCCGTCCAGCCGCCTGACGCGGCTTGCCGCCGCGCTGGAGACCGGAACGTTTGCCGCGGGACGGCAGCTGTATCTCGACGGCTTTACCGACCTGAACGGCGTGGAGCTGGAGATCCTGACGCAGCTCCTTGCAGGCGGGGCAGAGGTGACCGTTGCGCTGAGCTGCGACAGCCCGGTGGGCGGTGCGCAAATTTTCGATGCTGCGCGGGATACGATCCGCAGCCTGCAGAGAGCGGCCCGGCAGGCGGGCGCGGCAGTACAGCTCCGGGAATTCCCGGCAGAGGATGAGGCTTTTTCGCCTCTGCTGCGCGCGCTGTTCGGCAGGGGAGCGGCCTGCCCGGCGCTTCCGGGCGTCTGCCTTCCGTGCGCGCCGGATATCGAGACGGAGTGCCGCGCTGCGGCGGGTGAAATTCTGCAAAGGATGGAGGGCGGCGCGCGCTGGCGCGATATTGCCGTGGCCTGCGCCGACCCGGAGACCTATCGTCCGGTGCTCGAGACCGTCCTGCGCCGTGCGGGCATCCCGGCCTATTTTGCCGGAACGCGTGATCTGCTCCGTGAGCCGGTCGTGCGCATGCTGCTTGCCGCGCTGGAGGCGGCCTCGGGCGGCATGGAGCAGGAGGCCGTTCTGGCGTACTTAAAATCCGGCCTTTCTCCGCTGGACGCCGCCGCGTGCGACGCACTGGAGAACTATGCCGTGATCTGGAACATTCAGGGTGCGCGCTGGGAGCACGAATGGACGATGGACCCGGCCGGGCTGCACGGCCGTGCCGCACCGCCGGAGCGATTGGCCGAGCTGAACGCATGGCGCGCAGAGGCGATCGCCCCCCTGTCCGCCCTGCGTCGCGGTTTGCGCGCCGCGCAGAATACGGGCGAGATGGTGCTGGCGCTCTATCATTTTCTGGAGCAGACCGGTCTGCGCGAGCGGCTGAACGAGCGTGCGCAGGAGGCCTATCGGAGCGGGAGCCTGCAGAAGGCACAGGAGCTGACGCAGGTCTACGGCATTGTCTGCACGGTGCTGGAGCAGCTGTACGGCGTGCTCGGCCGCACCGTCCGCACGGCGGACGCATTTTTCCAGATTTTCCGCGTTGTGCTGAGTCAATATGACATCGGTACGATCCCGGCTCAGCTCGACAGCGTCACGGTCGGCAGCGTCATGTCGCTCCGCCGTGCGGATGTGCCGCATCTGCTGCTGCTCGGCGCGAACGAGGGGGCGTTCCCGGCTGCTGCCGCGCCGCGCAGCCTCTTGACGGATGCCGAACGCGCCAGCCTGCAGCGCATGGGGCTGGAGGTCGGCCCTGCTGCTTCGGCCCGGCTTGATCGCGAGCTTGCCGCCATGGCGAGCGTGCTGGAGGCGCCGCGGCGCTCACTGTGGGTCAGCGCCGTGCAGGAGCGGGAATCCTACTTTTTCCACCGGCTGACGGAGCTGCAGCCGCAGGCTGCGCGCGAGGCGACGGACGAGGCGCTGGTGCTGCGCGCGCCGCAGGCCTATCTGGAGCGTTGGCTGCCCGCCGCGGGCGGCCTGCTGCAGGAGCCGATGTTTGCCGGGGCTGCCGCGCGTGCGGAGCAGGCCCGGACCTATTCGCCCGGCTCGCTCCGGCCGGAGACGGCGCGGGCGCTCTATGGCGCGGAGCTGCACTTCTCCTCCTCGCGCATCGATGTGCTGGCCGGGTGCCGCTTTGCGCATTTTCTGCAGTACGGCCTGCGGGCGCAGGAACGCGAACCGGCGGAATTCGACAGCCGGTTCTACGGCACGTTCGTGCACGACGTGCTGGAGTATATCGTGCAGCAGACGGAGCGCGAGGGCGGGTTTGCCGCCGTGCCGCGCAGCCGGGTGCAGGAACTGGCGCAGGAGCGCATGGAGCAGAACGCCCAGACCCTGCTCGAGACCTTCCCGGACTCGGGCCGGACGGGCTATCTGCTCCGGCGGACGTTTGACGAAGTGACGCAGGTCGTCGACGAGCTGTATGACGAGCTGTCCGTCTCCGCCTTCCGCCCGAAATTCTGTGAGCTGGAATTCTCGGCGCGCGGCGCGCTGCCGGGTGTGGCCTTTTCCGGGAAACGCTGCCGCGGTGTTGTGGAGGGCTTCGTTGACCGTGTAGACGTCTGGCAGAGCGGCGGACGGCCCTATGTCCGCGTTGTGGACTACAAGACCGGCAAAAAGAGCTTCGATTACACGAACGTGCTGCACGGGCGCGGGCTGCAGATGCTGCTGTATCTCTTTGCCCTCGTCCGGCAGGGCGGACATCTGCTCCATGGCGAGCCGCTGCCTGCGGGCGTGCTGTATTTCCCGGCGCGCATCGAGCGCGTCTCCGTGCGCGACCGCCTTGCGCAGGCCGAGATCGAGAAGGAACGCCGCAAGCAGCTGCGCCGCTCCGGCGTGCTGCTGAACAGCGATCCGGTGCTCGAGGCTATGGAGCCGTGCGGCGGGAGCCCGCGTTTTCTGCCGTATACGCTGGACAAGGAGGGGCGGAAAACGGGCGACCTTGCCTCGTTTGCCCAGCTTGCCCAGCTGGAGCGTTTTGTGTTCCGGACGGTGGCCGCGCTCGGAGACGAGCTGGCGGACGGCCGCATCGACCCGGATCCCTGCATCCGGGATGCGAAGGACAGCGCCTGTGCGTTCTGCCCCTATTCTGAGGTCTGCGCCGGACATGAACAGCCGCGCTGGCTGAAGAAGATCACGGCAGAGGAATTCTGGCAGACGCTGGAAAGGAGAGAGCATGGCTGAGATCGTATTGACGCCCGGCCAGCGGGCGGCGGTGGAGAGCCGCGGCTGCGCCCTGCTGGTCGCGGCGGCCGCAGGCTCCGGTAAGACCCGCGTCCTGATCGATCGCGTGCTCGATCAGGTCATCCGCGAGGGCAGGTGCGTCGACGAATTCCTGCTCATCACCTTCACGCAGGCGGCTGCAGCGGAGCTGCGCGGCAAGCTGCTGGCGGAGCTGAACCGCCGCCTTGCCGCCGACCCGGAGAACCGCCATCTGCAGCGGCAGCTCAGCCGCGTCTATCTGGCGCAGATCTCCACGGTCCACAGCTTCTGCGCGGCGCTCCTGCGGGACTATGCCCACGTTCTGGAGCTGCCCGCCGATTTCCGCCTTGCAGACGAGCAGGAGGCAGCCGCCTTGCGGGAGCGCGCCGTGCGCGCCGTTCTCGAGGAGGCCTATGCCGATCCGTCGCCCGCCGTGCGCGCTGCGCTGGATCTGCCCGGCGCAGGACGGGACGACCGCGCACTGCAGGAGTTGATCGTGCGCGTCTACACGAACCTGCAGTGCTATCCCGATCCGGCTGCGACGGCGGACCGCTGGGAGGTCATGCTGGATGTGACGGACTGCACGGACCCCGGCCAGACGATCTGGGGCGAGTGGCTTCTGCGGGAGCTGCAGCGCGGCCTGCAGAGCGATGCGGCCATGCTGCGCCGCGCGCTGGCGCTTGCTGAGGAGAACGAGGCCGTTTCCGCCTATGCGCCCGTGCTGCAGGCCAATCTCCTGCTGCTCGAGGCGCTGGCCTCTGCCGGATCGTGGGAGGCGCTTGCGCGCATCCCGCCGGATTTCGGCCGTTTCCCGGCGATCCGAAAATGCGCCGACCTGGAGACGCAGGAGCGCATCAAGCGCCTGCGCACGGACACCGTCGCGCGCGTGCGGCGCAGGCTCGAGCCGTTCTCCCTGCCGCCGGACGAGACGCTGCGGGAGCTCAGCGGAAGCGCGGAGGCGCTGCGCGGACTGCTGGCCCTGACGCGGGCATTTTCCGCGCGCTTTGCGGCGGAAAAGAGCAGAAGGCACCTGCTCGACTACAACGATCTGGAGCATTTTGCCCTTCGCCTGCTGACGGACCGCTCCGGCGCGCCGACGGCGGCCGCCCGCGAGGTGGCCGGGCGCTACGCCGAAATTCTCGTGGACGAATATCAGGATACGAACCGCGTGCAGGAGGCAATTTATTCCGCGATCTCGCGGGAGGGCCGCAATGTGTTCCTTGTTGGCGACGTGAAGCAGTCCATCTACCGCTTCCGTCTGGCCGACCCGACCATTTTTCTGGAAAAATACCGCACGTTTGCGGAGGAACCTGCAGAAGGAGAGCCGCGCCGCATCCTGCTTTCGGATAATTTCCGTTCCCATGCGGAAATCCTGTCTGCAGCGAATGACGTTTTCCGCCTGACGATGACGGAACGGACCGGCGGCCTTGTCTACGGCGATGCCGAGGCGCTGCGCGCCAACCGGACATTCCCGGACATGGGTCAGCCTGCCGTGGAGCTGCATGCCATCGACTACAGCCCGGCCGGAGACGGCGCACCTCCGGACCGCGCGGCGGCCGAGGCGGAATTTGTTGCTGCGCGCATTGCGGAGATGCTGCGGCAGGAGGAGAAGATCCCGGACGGCGACGGACTGCGGCCCGTCCGGCCCGGTGATATCGTCATCCTGATGCGCTCGCTCTCCGGCCGGACGCAGACCTATCTCGACGCCCTGCGGCGGCACGGCATTCCGGCCTCCTGCGGCAGCGACGACCTGTTTGCCGCAGAGGAGATCCGCTTTCTCTTTGCGCTGCTGCGGATCATCGACAATCCTCATCAGGATATCCCGCTGCTGACGGTGCTGCTCTCGCCGTTTGGCGGCTATCCTGCCGACGCGTTGGCCCGGCTGCGCGCCGGGGACCGGGACGCTGACCTTTACACGCTGCTTTGCGAAAGCAAAGCGCCCATCTGCGCCGTGCTGGAGGACCTGCGGCGCACGGCGCAGGAAGCGCCGCTTCGCACCCTGCTCGAGGAGGCGGAGGAGCGGCTCCTGCTGCCCGCGCTCTGCGCCGCTCTGCCGAACGGCCCGCAGCGTCAGCGGAATCTGGCCGCGCTCCGCTCGATCGCGGATTCCTATGAGCGCGCAGGCGGCTGCGGCCTGCCCGGCTTCCTGCGCCATCTGGAGGGCCTGCGGGAGCGTGGCGTGCCGTCAAGCGGCGGCGCGGCGGCCGGGGCCGTTCGGCTGATGACTATCCACAGCTCCAAGGGACTGGAATTCCCGGTCGTATTTCTGGCGGACCTGTGCAAGAGCTTCAACCGCACGGACTCCCGCGCCAATGTGCTCACCGACCCGGTGCTGGGGCTTGGCTCAAACTGCTATGACCCCGCAGCGCGTATCCTTTGCCCGACCATTGCGCGGCAGGCCATTGCGCGCAGATTGGATCAGGAGGCCGTTTCGGAGGAGATGCGCGTTCTCTATGTCGCCATGACGCGGCCGCAGTACCGCCTGATCATGACCTGCTGCGCCGCCCGCCTGACGCGCAGGCTCGAGAGCTATGCGCAGGGACTGAGCCTGCCGCCGGATGCCGCCCTGCTGGAGGGCGTGGATTCCTTGGGCGACTGGATCCTGCTTGCTGCGATGACCCGGCCGGAGGCGAGCGAGCTGTTCGCTGCGGCCGGGCAGCCGGACTGTGCGCTGCAGGGCAGCCACCCGTGGCGCATTCAACTCCATACTGCTGTGCAGGCCGCCCCGGAGGCGGGGAATGCCACATCGGCCGAACCGGCGTGTGAGCAGCCGCCGGAGCCGCGCTTCCTTCCACCCTATGGCCACGCAGCGGCGGTGACGATGCCGACAAAGCTGACAGCGACGCAGCTCAAGGGCCGCGAACTGGATAACGAGGCGGCCGAGCAGACCGCACAGGCGCCGAAGCTTCATTTCCCGGTCCCGCGCTTCGAAGAGGGGAGAAGGGCATTGACAGCGGCGGAGCGCGGCACGGCGCTGCACCTTGCCATGCAGCACCTGAACTATGCAGCCTGCGCAGACGAGTCAGGGCTTCGTTCGGAACTGGAGCGGCTCGGACGGCAAAAATTCCTGACGCCGCAGCAGCTTGAGGCTGTCGACCCGGAACGGCTGCGCCGCTTCTTTGCCTCTCCGCTGGGGCAGCGTGTGCTGCAGGCCCCACAGGTTGTGCGGGAGTTCAAATTCTCCGTGCTGGACGACGGCGCGAATTATGATCCGGCGCTGGAGGGGGAGGAGATTTTGCTGCAGGGCGTTACGGACTGCTGCCTCATCGAGCTGGACGGCCTGGTCATTCTTGATTTCAAGAGTGACCGCCTGCGCCACGGTGCGGAGCGCGAGCGCGCGGAATACTATCGCGGTCAGCTTGATGCCTACAGCCGCGCGCTGTCGCGTATTTTTGAGCTGCCGGTGTCGGAGCGCATTGTGTATTTCTTTGCAACGGACACCGCAGTCAGCCTGTAAAAAATCCCGGCCCTGCATGGAAAAACACCATGCAGGCCCGGGAAGCTTGTCAAAAAAGGATTTTTGACAAGCTCTCAAACGAGACCCGTTTCACTGGGCTCTCGTTTGAAAGGGGCTGCGGCTCGCTGCAGCGCACGAAGGGCGCGCCCTTCGCACGTTTGCGAGCCGAGCGGTATTTTCTCCGACGTACACGCCGCCGGAGAAAATGATTTCCATTTTCT
>NZ_JBBMFF010000230.1:0-24676 GCF_040096185.1 Faecousia intestinalis
GGTCAGCGGATTTGCCTGCTCGGCGATAGTGCGGCGAACCACCTCGGACTGACGGCTGGATACCGGCCAGGTGGAGGTATCGTGCCAATCCTCGTATTTGGTGAGGTACACATCTGGGTCAAGCTCCGGGCCGTCCTTGGTCTGGAAGAAGAACTCTCCGTTGGATGAGGTGGACGGCCAGTACATAAGGCGGCAAGCCTCATAGGTAGTGTCATCGAACAGGTCAATGCCGATTTCCTTTGCCACCATGCGGGCGACTGCCGGATACTCCTCTTCAGAAACCTCACGGGACAGCGGAATGATGAAGCGGAGGCGAGGCTTTTCCGGGGTGTGCTTGTGGGTGGAGTAGGCGCAGCACTTAAAATCGTGCAGCAGATCCACCTCATCCCAGATCCCCGGTTTGCCGTAGTCCATATCCAGGGTCAGCATAGAGCGACAGGCAACGGTGCCGTTCTTACGGCGGCCTTCTCGGAGAAAGCCACCAACGAAACCACCTACGTCCTTAATGGCATCCTGGGAGCCCTTTTTCAATTTGCGGTATTCCTCAACCGTCTCGGTGGTGCGGATGGTGGTGCTGACCCTCTGGCATAGCCCCTCCCAAGTAATCTCCCGGTTCTTCCATTTCTTATCCATACGGCTATTGCCGACAGCGATTTTCATACTTGGACCTCCTTGCAATCCTCGGTAAAGTGGCGGATGAGTTTGCCCTTATGACGTGCTTTCTCAATCTCAATCGCCATGCCCTGGGAGATGGTTTCTCCAAATACCCACAGCTCGGCGCACTTGGTCAGGAGGACTGTGCCCATGAATAGGCAAAGCTCCCGCTCACCGTAGTAAGTGTCCCTCATAAACTGAGGGAAGTAGATGTGGGGCGCAATGGGGATGCAGCCGTTGTCCACAGCATAGCGACAGTATTTTCTGGCCTTCTCCTGGTTTACCTCCGTATTTCCTGCAAAGGGAGAGCAGATGTACACGATGGGGCGGAAAGCTCGGACTGCCTTAGCCTCTGCCTCGATTTTGGAGAGGGCTTCATAGGCTGTGAAATCGTAGGTAGCCCTCTTTGTTTCTCATATTTACGCCCATGCTTTTGCCTCCTTGGAGCCGTAGTAATAATCAATGAGATCTCCGCGACCGATAGCTTTCAGGTGCGCCAAGACATCATTTTTCTCCGCTTCATTCTGCTCACTGGTTTTGAAGAACGGACAGTTCTTGTCACCAAAAATGTTATCCGAAAGAGAGAAGCAGGCTCCATGGCGGTTGCAAGCACAGTCGCAGCGGTCGCAGCTGGGTGGAATGAACATTTTTCTATTTGCACGCTGTCTTTCACGGTTTTTCATATCTAAAATCCTCCTAGTCTTTCTTATAGAAGTCGCAAACATAACCGTCTGCGCGTAGTAGCAATCCGTCTGCCCAGGATGGGGTCTGCCCCATGATGGCGGCGATTTCCTCCAAGGAGGCATCCGCTGGAGCTTCGATGACTGCCTCGTCATGGACGTGCATCACGATGCGGTATCCGGCGGCCTCCAGCCGGAGCATGGCTTCTGCCAGAATGTCTCGTGCAGTTGCCTGGACAATGTTTTCAACGAACTTTGGACCGTAGCTTTCCAGCCGCAACCACTTTTTCTGCTCACCCACGCCCTCATAGGTCACGGACTCAGACCCGAAACGGTTGGTCCCCATCTTGGGCTTCACATAGGTGAGCTTTCTGCCAGAGGGCAGGACGATGAACATCATTCCACCACGGTAGATGAAACGGATGCCGTGGGTCTCAGCAGTTTTGTAATCTTTGACGCAGGTCTTGGCAGCGGTATCGACATCCCACCAAAACCGGCAGATGTGAGGATTGGCTTGCCGCCAGGAATCTACAAGGGGTTTTAGCTCGTCCTCGGTGAGTCCGTAATTCAGTGCGCCCATGGCTTTCAAGGCTCCCACCGATCCGCCGTAGCCGAGGGCCAATTCAGCAATCTTGCCCTTTTGGCGGAGGTGACCGTTGACTCCGTGTTTCTCCACGGGGACACCAAACATCTGACTTGCCGAAGCACAGTAGATGTCACCACCAGAGGAGAAAACCTCCTGTCGCCAATGCTCCCCGGCAATCCATGCAATGACGCGAGCCTCAATGGCCGCGAAGTCTGCCACGAAGAAGCGACAGCCAGGTTTGGGGATGAAGGCGGTGCGGATAAGCTCTGACAGCACCAGAGGCACAGATTCATAGAGCATCTCCACAGCCTGAAAGTCCCCGTTTCGGATGAGAGAGCGGACGGTGTCCAAATCTGGCAGATGGTTCTGGGGCAGATTTTGCACTTGCACCAATCGGCCGGCGTATCTGCCTGTGCGGTTGGCTCCGTAGAACTGGATGAGCCCTCTGGCACGGTTGTCTGAGCAGGCTACCATATCCATAGCGGTGTATTTCTTTACGCTACTCTTGGCAAGCTCCTGCCGGAGGGAAAGGGCAACCTCCACCTCACCATCTGCTTCTTTCAAAAGTTCCGCCACGGTTGCCTTGGACAAAGACTCCGCTTCCACGCCTTGCTCAGAGAGCCAAGCCTTCAGTTGCACCGGGGAATTTGGGTTCTCCAGACCCGTAACCTCACGTGCCTGTTCCATGTGGGTGCGCTTAAATTCTGTATCGCAGCGGATAGCCTGGGAAACCAGAGTTCGGTCGATGAGTACACCCCTGTCGTTGATGCGCTGGTCCAGGTGGTAGTTGACCCACTCGGACTCTGGCACAGGATAATGACTGAGCTTTTCCTGTATCGCCATTTCCGTTTCCACATCCCGGAGATTATAAGCCTTGAAGGTTTCCCACTTGCCCGTAGCACATTGGGGATAATGACGGATAATGCTGCCATCTTTGGCCTTTCCAGGTGTGCAGAAGAAACGGATGAGGTCTTTGCCTTCTTTCAACTTCTGTTTCTCCGGTCTCAGTACCGCACCCACGCCCTCCAGCGAGAGTGGAAGTCCCAGAGTTGCAGCCCAAACCATAGTGCAACGCCAAGAGTCAGGATCGAGATAGGTGCCAGTAGGCAGACCTAAGAAGTGGGACAGACACACACGCTCGAACTGCGCGTTGAAAGCCCATTTGGTGACTGTGGGGTCAGTCAGTGACTCATGTATCTCCTGGGGCAGTTGCTCGCCGGCAGTAAGGTCAACCACCTGGACGGGGCCACCGTCTGCAGAGTATCCGAATAGCAAAATCTCAAACTCCGGGGTGTCACAGTAGCGATACACGCCGCTCTTTGCCAGGTTCACCGGGGAGTAGGTTTCAATGTCGATAGATAAATTTTTCATGGTCGCTCCTTTCGGAGGGTGGCAGAGCCGAAGCTCCACCACCCGGATAGGTACTTAAGAGAGGAAATCGTCATCCAGATCTGTTGCAAAATCATCTGCCGCAGAGGAACGACTGCCCAAAGGATCTCCGTCACGGACTTTCTGGATATTGCCCAGACCACAGGCAATGCCACGATTGCCGTTGGAGTTGAAGGCATAGAAGTTCACGGACACGCGGGCATAGCAGCCGGAATAGATTTCGCCACGGTCTAGGATGGGGTTGACGGCACGGTCAACAATCTGAGGAGCGGTGGTGCTGTTGGCGTTGAGGAAGTAGGAGCCCTGGTAGGCTTCATCCTCACGCTCCAGATCGCCGTCACGCAGAGGCAACTTCAGAGCTGCCTTATTGGGCTTCTTGCCACCGAATTTACCCACGCCAGCCTCAATGGCAACATCGATGGCGGCGTTGATCTCAGCGATGGTCTTGGCATCGCTCTTGGGGATAATGAGGGAAACGCTGTACTTGGGGTTGGAGCCATTGATAGAAGCCGGCTCCCAGACGTTGGCGTAGGACAGGCGGACAACGCCGGTGACGACCTTGGTAGAAGTTTTCTGAGTAGACATATCTTTATTCCTCCGTAAAATCAGTAAATTCAGTAGCGGCATCTGCGGTAGTGAT
This sequence comes from Faecousia intestinalis, assembly GCF_040096185.1. Lineage (NCBI taxonomy): Bacteria > Bacillati > Bacillota > Clostridia > Eubacteriales > Oscillospiraceae > Faecousia > Faecousia intestinalis. The sequence continues at coordinate 3,950 of NZ_JBBMFF010000230.1, forward strand.
AGCCGGACGCTTGTCAGATGCAGGAACAAGGGTCGGCTTGCCCTGGGGCTTCTCAACAAAGGCTCCCAGAATCTCTTTGAAGGTTTTCTTGCCCATGAGCCGCTCCATTTCGGTGATGGAGATAAGGCTTTTCTTGAAGATGTCGGAGTACCCGGCATCATGGGCTGCGGCGATGACAGCCGCCTCATCGGTATATTTGCGGTTGGTTCTGGACTCCACCAGCTTGTAGCCGTGCCAGACCTTTCCGTGGTTGATGGCGGCATCCTGGGCGTAGGCCATAAGCTCATTGGCCCATTTAGAGAGGGATTCCAGACTGCCGAGGATGTCCTCGATTTCTGCATCCGTCAGCAGAGGCGGCATGGCGAACTCGTACTTGGCAAGTCGGAGCTTGTCCTCGGCTCTGGCGCGACACTTGACCGCCGCCTTGCAGAAGGTACACCAGGAACCGGGGGTGTATTGCCCCTCGCCTTTGTAGGCAAGCTCTGCCTTGGGTTTGAGGGTGGTTTCCACCCAATCCATCAGCTCGGTGACCGGGATAATACAGGTGGAGACATTGTCCCGGCGAGGCTGGTAGATGGACATTGCCACCTCTTCGATGTCATAGAGAGAGTCGAAGAGCCGTAATGCTCCCAGGGCATACAGCATCATCTGTGGATTGTGCTCTGCATCCACCAAAACGCCCAAGCCGTACTTGAAGTCGATGATGTGCAGGAGCTTGTCCGCCACAATGAGGCAGTCGCCGGTGCCGAAGCCATCCGGCACATAGCAGGAGAAGTCGAGCCGCTGTTCGATGAGGACTTTTGGGTCGGAGCAGAGCTGCCTGGCTTCCTCCAGTGCTTCCAGAACGAACTCCACATAGCCGTCCGTGTAGGCATCCATCTCATCCGAGTCATACTTGCTGACCGGCTTGCGGGAGCGCATCTTCAGCGCTTTGCGGAGCTTATGCTCACAAAGGGCGTGGGCGGCGGTGCCTTCGGCTGCTGCCTCGGTTTCTCGATCCTCGAATTCCTCCTCCAGACGTGCGGAGGGCGTACAGCTCAGCCAGCGGTGGGAAGAGGATGCTGACAGGAGTGCGTGCTTAGAAGGCGGCATCACAGCACCTCCGCATCCTGGAGCAGAGCCTTATAGCTCTTCGGGTCGATGCCGGAGAGCTTCGGCGCACCGTACTTGAGGAGGAGCGCGCGGACCTTATCGGTCTTGCCGTCCTGGCTCTTTTCAGAGAGAACCGCTCTGACCTGCTCCTGGGTGATGGGCTTTTCCTGGGGAGCGGTAGCCTCCTCCTTTTTCGGAGGAGCTTCCTCTGGGGCTTCGTTCTGCCCAACAGCAGAGGCAACGGCCTTGATGCTGTCTGCCAGGGAGCGGAGATCCTCGACGACATCCAGCAGAAGCTGAACCTTGCTCATACAGCCGCACCTCCTTCCGGCAGTTCGATGATGGAGAGGGACTCCACGGTATTGCCGGGAATCAGAACCATCACTCTCTGGGACGCACCCAGCAGGCGGGTCAGCAGCTTCTCGCGGAGAGTCACACTCCTGCACTGCACAATACCGCCCGTCTTGGGTTCCTTAGAAACGCTGATTTTCAAATTGTGTTTCATGGCCTATATCCTTTCTGAAGGGTGGTCTTGTGTAGTCCCTTCACAGGTAGGCCACGGGAACGGCATTTTTTTAGGGTCATTTCAAAAATTTTTTTAATTTTCTCAGAATTGTGTTTTTCCTCAGCGTAATTGCACCTGGGGTGATGCCTAACTGTGCGGCGTAATCCGATGCATTAACTCCATCAAAGAAGATGGCCTTAATCAGCTCTTTCTGATGCGGCTCCAATTCAGAGATGGCTGTATATAGAGTTTCGATTTCCATCCGTTGAATGACATCCCGAAGGAGATCTACATCCGAGGGCAGATAGGTGTCATCCAGATTCAGTGCATTCAGGGAGCAATGCCGACGGGTTTCGGCATGGTCGTTGTTGTACTCCTGCCGATTCAAGTCAATGAGGAGGTTGCCCCACTCCTCGTCCACTTCAATTTCCACGGTTTCATTGGCGAACTCATACTTGATTTTCATTTTTTGTCCTTTCCGCCTGAATAGCGGAAGGGCGAAAAGAACAAAAGAGGGCCGGGCAAAAGTACCCCGACCCAATGGCTGCCTGAAAAGAGCGCAAAAAGTAGAGGGTACAAAATCTGCTTTCCCAAAAGGGATGGCACAGTATTTCGTATCCTTCGCCCTTATAGCTAATCAGGCAAACGATATTAGATTTTTTCTGTAAAACGCAAAAAAGCCGCTGAACAGCGTATCTTCCGATGCGTATGGGAAATAGACAGAGCTAGAAAACTCTGTTTTTCCAAAACGGCATACGGAAGGCAACGCTATTCAGCGGCTTCACAGCTCAGACTTTTGGGGTAATTACCGGATGGCTCTCTGTGGTTCACGGAGACGCCTCATGTTCAGGACGTCAACAACAACCACCTCATCACAATATTTACATTTGGTTTCCACATGACCCCTGGCGTCTGAAAAGACCACCAGGCCTGTGTGTCTACAATATGGGCATTTAATGGAGCGCCGGGACTGATTCCTCACAGCTTTGGCAGCTCGTGCGATTTTCGCCTGCAGTTCAGGCGATGGTGTTTGGGGGACAACTTTGCGTACCCTCATGCAATCACCTCCGTGGGATCAAAATATTCGATGCGCGGCTTCTTAACCAGGAACCCCAGCTGCTCCAGACGTATTGCCATGGCAGACCGGGATACACCGAACATACTGGTGAGGTGAACCATGGCAAGGTCATCCGGCGGATTGAACCTCCCATCGTAGGAGGTGAGGACACGCCCGTGCGTCAGACGGCGAAAGACCATTGTGACCCTGTCAGCCGGCATGAGAATTGCCGCACCCAGGGCATTGGCCTGCCACTCGTTCCAGTCCTCACGACATTTCAAATCCCGGAGGGAATAGGCCCGACGGGTTGCGTATTTCTGGCGATGCTCTTTCTGGACGGATTCCGGCTCCATCTCGAACAAAATCTGATGAGCACACTCATGAGCAAGGGTAAAACGACGTTTGCCACACAGCTTCTGAATGTTATAGGCAGATTCGATAAAGCTGGAGTCCAGCACCACATCATTGGCCTTCAGCGTCAGATTCTTGCCGAAACCTCTGTCCCCTGCCTTTAGTACCGTGTCTGCATAAGCGGTAAGACCGAGGATACTGCCGTCCGCCGACAGCTTGGTGAATAAGACATTCAGCCCCAGGTAGTCCTTGGCGAACTGGTCAATGGGGGTGCAGAAAGCATCAATGCCAGTGCAGTATCGGAAGTCCTCCAAAGCTGCAGCGGCAATCTGCTCAATGTCAAGGTAGCTCAGATACATCCAACCACCTCCCGAATCACGGGAGAGGAAAGGACAGATGCCTTGAGTACAGTCACTTTCTGAAATTTGGCGTACTGGAGAATCTGGACTGTCGAGTGACAGCGCTCACATTCCATCCAGCCGTTCGTTTCCTCCAGATAAAGACGCTCGTTCAGCTGCCCATAGATGGGACATTTGCAATCATACATTTCATCAACCTCCATTCTGGGTCATACGACCTTGGCCTCTACAAACCACTTGCCTCTCTCATCAAAGAGGTAGCGGACATGACCAAGGATCATAACTGTGTATCGGATGCCTTCTCCACCGACTCTCGTGGACTGTGCCTTGCAGGTGTCAATTAGGCGTTCTACCTGAAAGACGGTGCCGTCCTCGTATCGGAAGCGGCGGGGATAGACCTTTCCATTTTTGAGGATAGAGACATCCACATCCACATACACTTTCCGGCGTTCCATTCGGTGTTGGCCTCCTTTGCTTCATTTCTGCGCTTTTAATAATAGCAACCGCATTGCGGTATGTCAATGTCGCAGTTGTATAGTAATGCGAGATTTCTTCTTGACAGGCTGTGTTTTGCTCTATATAATAAAAGCATCATTTGAAAGGACGGGAACGTCTATGGCTACGAAAAATAGTAAGATCATCCCTCTAAACACCCCGGCCATTGCCTATGATGCGACAGAGGAAAAAGCTGAGAATATTATCGGGCGGCGTATTTCTGATGCCAGAAAGCGCTTCGGCATGACTCAACAGGATTTTGCTGAGTACCTGTCCAAGTTTGGTATTTCCATCAGTAAGCCCGCAGCGGCAAAATGGGAAACTGGCGAAACAGTCCCCAATGCCTATCAGCTCATGGCAATCTCCGCCGCACTCGGTATGGACGAGTGCCTCAGAAACTACTCCAAACGGTCAATCTCCCTCCTGAATGAAGAGGGTGAGAAAAAAGTGATGGAGTATCGTTCTGACCTGGTTGCCAGCGGCAAATACCGCCCCATGCAGAAGCACACCACGAAAATCCGCTACATTGAGATGCCCGTCAGCACTCTGGCTGCATCCGCTGGTACTGGTGCCTTCCTGGATGAGGGCAATTTCGATATGGTGGCCTTCCCGGAGAAGTCTGTCCCCAAGGGAGCTGAATTTGGTATCCGTGTATCTGGTGACTCTATGGAGCCGGTCTATCATGACGGTCAGATTGCCTGGGTGCAGGAATGTGATACCATCGGTGTGGGCGAGGTCGGTATCTTCATCGTGGACGGCGATGGCTATATCAAGAGCTATGACGAACAGGAGCCGGACGAGGATGTCCGGGAAGAGTATGTGGACACTTATGGTGTTCTTCACGCACAGCCCGTCCTGGTTTCTTACAATAAGGCATACGCACCTCGCGCCATTCCTCCCACTTCAGACTTCCGTCTGGTGGGACGGGTTCTGAATTGAGTCCGTTTTATTGGATACATCAAGCATTATAATAAGGGTGTACTCTGGAATCCATATACTCAAGCTAAGGGAGGGGTAACACTTGGATACGATAGCACGAGTCAAACAGCTCTCAGAGGAGCACAACGTAACGCTCTACCAGCTGGCGAAAATGGCTGGTATCACTTATTCCACCTTGAAGAATACGGAGCTGCGGAACGGGCAGCTGAAGGTGGACACGATTGAACGAATCTGTATCGGGTTAAATATCCCAATGTCAGAGTTTTTTGAGGAACCACAAGCATAACGGCCCAGCACGGAGGAGGTGTCATCGATGGCCGAGAAGCAGAGAACCTATATAGCCATCGACCTCAAGTCCTTCTATGCCTCGGTCGAATGCGTCCAGCGTGGCTTCGACCCCCTAACCACAAATCTGGTGGTGGCAGACAAGAGCCGGACGGAAAAGACCATCTGCCTTGCGGTGTCACCCAGCCTGAAGGCATACGGCATCTCTGGCAGAGCCAGGTTGTTTGAAGCCATCCAGCGTGTCAAAGAGGTCAACCGGGAGCAGTGCAAAAAGGCTCCGTTCCACAAATTCAGCGACAAGTCCTTCTTTGACGGAGAGCTAAAAGCGGATCCCAGCCTGGAGCTGGACTTTGTGATTGCCCCTCCGCAGATGGCAAAGTACATCGAGGTCAGTGCCAGCATCTACGAAACCTACCTCAAGTACATAAGTGCAGACGACATTCATGTCTACAGCATCGATGAGGTGTTCATGGATGTCACTGACTACCTCGCCACATACCAGTGTACGGCGCATGAGCTGGCTATGAAGATGATTCGGGATGTCCTGTCGCATACGGGCATTACTGCCACGGCCGGTATCGGCACGAACTTATTTCTCTGCAAAATCGCCATGGACATCGTGGCAAAGAAGATGCCTCCCGATGCCGATGGTGTCCGTATCGCAGAGCTGGATGAGCGTTCCTTCCGGGAGGAGCTATGGGACCATACTCCCATGACGGACTTCTGGAGGATTGGTGCCGGCATAAGCCGAAAGCTGGAGTCCAAGAACCTCATGACCCTGGGCGATGTCGCTGCATACTCACTTTCACCCTATGGGCGGGATGACCTATATAAAATGTTTGGCATCAACGCCGAACTGATTATCGACCATGCCTGGGGGTACGAGCCTTGCACCATGCAGGCCATCAAAGAGTACGGGGCTGAGAGAAAAAGTCTGGGCTCCGGGCAGGTGCTCAAAGAGCCATACACATTCGATAAGGCCCGGCTGGTAACCAGGGAGATGGCAGATGCCCTATCCCTTGACCTGGCCGCTAAGCATCTGGTCACAGACCAGCTGGTGCTGTATATCGGCTACGATAGAGCCAGCTTAGAGGACCCTAAGATTGCAAAGGAATATACCGGGAAGGTCGCCATGGACCACTATGGGCGTAAGGTACCCAGCCATGCCAACGGCACCATCAACCTCTCTCGGCAGACAGCATCCACCTCCATGATTGTAAATGCCGCCATGGAACTCTATGACCGCATCGTTAACCCGAAGCTGCTGGTACGGCGGATAAGCATCACGGCCGGCAAAATCGTGAAAGAGGACCAAGCACAGAAGACCGTACCGTTTCAGCAGTTCGACCTATTCTCTCCCATGGATGAGCAGGCCGCAGCCCAGGAGGCGGAGGAAAAAGCTCTGGAGCAGGAAAAGAAGCTACAGACTGCCGTTCTCGCCATTCAGCAGCGGTATGGAAAAAACAGCTTGGTCAAAGGCATGAATATGCAAGAGGGCGCAACAATGATGGAGCGCAACGGCCAGATTGGCGGACACAAGGCGTGAGGTGTATATGGGCAAACATGATGATATTATAAATTTGGAGCGTCCCTATGACCCCATCCATCAGCCGATGTCACTACACAATAGGGCCGCGCAGTTCGCCCCGTTTGATGCTCTGACCGGGTTTTGCGGTCGGATCTGGGAGTCTTCCCGGCTTACAGAGAACCGCATCGATCTGGGTGAGGAGCAGAAGCTGGAGCTGAACCAGAAGCTGAACCTCCTGCTGGAACGCATAAAAGAGCGCCCCGAAGCCACATTTAGCTACTTCGTCCCGGACAAGGCCAAGGCCGGCGGCACTTATAGGACAGTGACAGGCCGTGTGCGAAAGGTGGACGAGTACGAGGAGATGGTGTTGCTTGAGGACAATACCTGCATTGACTTTGAGGACATACTGACCATAGGGTCAGAGTTATTTGCGGAGGATGAATACTATGAATAAGTGGGAACTCGCCAGGTATCTGATTGATGCCAAAAAGTGCGTGGACAGGGTTTTGTTCATAGCTCAAAATGCTGAAAATCTTCCTCCCATTGACCTGCGGTTCCAGGTGTATGAAGCAAAAGCGATATTCTATGTGAACTGTGGGGTTATTCTGGATAAGGCATTTCCAAAAAAGAAAAAGGAAATCTGTGTTGACCCAGAGGTGGAAGCAATCTACTATGAGCGCGACAAAAACAGTGCACATAAAGATGAAAACTACCAGCCACACGATTATTCCTCATTGCAGGCAATAGCTGACGAGCTAAAGGCTCAGCTTGAGAAGGTACGACACCTGTGTAACAAGGCACTCCCACAAGAACTGACTTTGGATTTTGTTCCACACGACCCTGTGCTATTCCGCCTGCTGCATGGAATCACAAAGGAAAAGGAGAACCAGATTCTTGATAGGCGGTTTCCGAATAGGAACTCCATGCCAGTACCCGATGGTGGGCGAGAATATCCTTTATTTACTGATACGGAGGATTTGAGGCTTATCCCAGAGGAGTGTATGAAAGACTACGCTGTTTTGATGAGCATGGGCATTTGTATGGAAGAAGATATACAGAAACTACAGGATGCCTGTATCAGAATCAACGCTCTTCATAACCAAAACATCTGGGTAGAACTCGGCAGCGAAAACTTAAAAAAACAGAAACAGCTCCGTGCCGCCGGACTCTATGATTGCTTTGATACGCCGGTAGAGCCTAAGGACGAGGCTAACATGATGCGAAGGCTCCACCTTTTACTGAAGATCAATGGAGAACGGCAGAATATTTCGGATGATTGATAAAATCGCTTGGCTTTATATAAAGGACGGTCAGATTCTGACCACTAGGTCAAAAGGCAAAGATGCTTTTTATTTCCCTGGTGGGAAGCGTGAAGGGATTGAAACCGATTTGGAAACGCTCACCAGGGAGATTAAAGCGGAGCTATCGGTGGACATCCGCCCGGATACGACAAAGCCGTATGGTGTGTTTGAAGCCCAGGCGCACGGAAAGGCGGAAGGGGTCGTTGTAAGGATGACTTGCTATACCGCTGATTTTCTGGGAGATTTGAAGCCGGATAACGAAATCACTGAAATGGGCTGGATTACCTCCAAAGACACAGATTCCGTTTCCCCAGTGGATAAACTGATTCTTGCAGACTTAAAAGGCAAGAACATAATCCGATAAAGGCATAAAATGTGCCGGGCAGGTGGATAATCCATCTGCCCGGCTTCTTTCACCCCCTATTTAGTTTTTATCTTTGGATTATACCTCGTTGTCAACCTGCTCCTCGGCTGCAGCGGCGGCAGCTTCCTTGGCGCGCTTTGCTGCCCAGCCACCGCGCTTCGGCGCAGGAGGAAATGCCGTGGCGGTGTCATAGACGATTGCCTCCTCGTCAGCGAAGTAGACACCGGGGATGTTCCAGTTGTCCTCCACGCTCCATCCAGCCATCTTGCGGAGCAAATCCGCGACCGTGGCATTGTTGACCTTAATCTGATACTTCTGCTGACCTTCCGGCTTGGAGAAGGGTACCGCATTGGGGGCATCCTCCTTGCAGGCGCGGATGGCGAACTGCTTGTCTTTGGGATTGACGAGAATCTGCACGTAGGGGGCAAAGTGCATCTCGGCGGCGGTCTGAACGTTGAACTTGAGAATGTTGCCAGTCACGGTGGCAACAGAGGCGGAACGCGTCTTAATGAGGTCAACAACGGTGAATTTTTCGAGCATAGACATAATAGTTACTCCTTTTCAATTACAAAATGTTCTGCGTCATCCAGCAGAGGGGCCGGATTGACAACGGTTGTGGACGGGACGGGGCCAAAGACAGTCTCAATGTCCTCGGCCGTCCATTCGAAGTCTACGAGCATGAAGCCGGCCAGAACGCCTTTCACCATGATACGTGGCTTTCGGCGGCGAATCTGCCGCTTTCTGTGACGGTTTTCCTTGAGAAGCTGCTGAACCTTCAACCAGTCGGACTTTTCAATAATGGGGGTATGGTGTCCCTCAACGAAATACTGAGGTTCCAACCCCTTGTTTTTTACCGTCTTATGAGTGAGGGGGTCTAGGGTTATCGTTTTCTGGCACAGAGCATCGCCGCAGTATTTCTCATTGCGGAGGATGTTCAGCACACCGCCCGGTCTCCAGTTTTCCAGACCCTTCACCGTAGGGATGCCATTTTTGGTAAGCAAATCGGCTATCTGCGTGGAGGAATAACCCTCCAGGTACAGATTGTAGATGGTACGAACAATGTCTGCCTCATCCTCATCAATCTCCCATTCACGCCCCTTATAGCCGAGCAATGCCCAGTTGGGGTAAATTCCCAAACCTTGCTCACGGAGGCGTTTGAATGCCCAGCGGACGCTAGTGGACTTCTGCTCAGATTCCCCCTGGGCGACAAGGCTCAAAACAGTGATGACCATATCACTGCTCCTGTCTAGGGTGTTGAGCTTTTCGGTCTCAAAGTAAACGCCAACCGGGGGATTGAGCTTTCGGAGCATGAAGATGTAGTTCAGGCTGTCGAGGACATTTCTGGCAAAGCGGCTGATTTGCTTGGTGATAATGAGGTCGATTTCACCGTTTTTACAACGTTCAATCATTTCCAAGAACTGCTCACGGCGGCGGACAGAAGTACCGGAAATACCCTTGTCTGCGTAAATCCCGGCAAACTCCCACTCCTCGTTCTCGTGAATCATCTTCGTGTAGTTTTGCACCTGCAGCTCATAGCTGCCAGCCTGATTGTCCTCGTCTGTGGAAACACGGCAGTAGGCGCACACCCGGAGTTTTTTCTTGGAGGACTCCACCTCCTGTCCCTTCCAGGCAGGTATGATGGTTACCTCACGCTGGGGCCATTGGCAAATGCCTCTCGGATAGCGTTCTGGTTAGACTGCCGCTTTTCCTCACTGCGTCCACGAGGACGCAGAGGTTTTTTCTTTGTAATTTTCATTATGGATTCACCTCCTCCCGCCACGAAAGTATAGCTGTGGCAAAGAATCCATAGCTACTGTGGCATGGAGCCGGTGCATCCTACATTATACAAAAATATAATGCCATTAGCCTTATCTAAAACGCCTTTTACCGTTCAGATACGCAGCAAATAGCAAAAAAATAAGGAAGCCCGTAGGCTTCCTTGGTTACTGGTCATCCTGACTCATTGCTTGAAGCATCAGCACCGCTGTTTTCCTCTGTTTGGGTGACAGCGCTGTCCAGCAATCAAATAGTTCTTTCAGTTCCGGGGTTAGCTCCACCGTGTCCTCTGTTGCGAAGAATTGAGACAAAGTGATGCCGAACCCTTTGCAGATTGTCTCCAATGTGGCAATTGAGGGAACTGTGTTTCTCCGAAAAATATTGGCAAGCGTGGACTGATTCAGCCCGCAGACCTTTGCCAGACGGTACTCCGTCCAACCACGCTGCTCTAGCAACTGCCGGAGTCTCTCATTGGTGTCCATAGCATCACCACCTTCCTGAGTATATTTTACCGTTTACATGAGCGGTATAATACACGCAGGATGTAATGATTTACAGTTAGATTTAGGAGCACCCTGTTCCATATTGCTCAGCTGAGAGAATGTCACGGAAAAGTGATATTATATTGACTTTCGGCAATATTTAGCGTATAATAAAATCATATTTCTGCTTATGAAAGGAACGCTCATGAAGTATTGTTATGACAGGCTCTGGAAAAAGCTGATTGATGCCAAAATGACAAAGACCGAAATGCGTCAACTGGCGGGAATTAGCGCAAATGTTTTGGCTAAAATGGGAAAAGGTGAGCCCGTTTCACTAGATAGTCTCACTAAAATATGTTCAGTAATGAACTGTAGCTTTGATGACATTATCGAGATTATCGAGCAAGACTGAGGTGTAATTCATGGAAACAACGCATAAAATTCGTACCATCAGCCTTTTTTCTGGTGGTGGAGGGCTTGATATTGGCTTTGAACAAGCCGGGTTTGAGATTCTTTTTGCAACTGATTTTAATCACGAATGCTGCGAGACTCTAAAATTGAACCGTGGAAATACTCTCTCCAATTCATGTACTGTTGTAGAACAGGATATCACTACGATGGATCTCGGGATTCTTCCGGAAAATGTTGATATGATTATCGGCGGTCCACCGTGCCAATCTTTTTCTGCATCAGGCCGCAGGGCTGGTGGTGCAGCAGGGCAACTGGATCAAAGAGGAAACCTGTTTAAAAGTTATTGTAAAGTTGTCGAGCACGTTAGACCTAAGGCATTTCTGTTTGAAAATGTGCGTGGCATTCTTGGAACAAATAAGGGGCAGGATTTTCGGAACATTATCGATTCTTTTGCTGCACTGGGCTATAAAATTGAGTTCCGAATCTTGGATGCTGAGGATTACGGCGCACCGCAACAGCGGGAACGTATGTTTATTGTAGGACATAAGCTTGATAAGCCATTTCTCTATCCGCGACCAGTCTATGGCCCCGATAGTGAGAACAACACCCCATATGTTTCCGTTGCAGAAGCCATACGAAATCTCCCATTTACCGAGGAAGATAAAAAGGACACAATTTTCGATGGAGGTAAATATTCGCATTTGCTTCCGCTTGTTCCGCCTGGATCAAACTACCTTCATTTTACAGCTAAACGGGGGTATCCTGAACCTATCTTTGCTTATCGCTCTCGCTTTTCGGATTTTCTATATAAAGCAAATCCGGATACGCCGACCAAAACGCTAATTGCATCTCCTGGAAAATACACTGGGCCGCTGCATTGGGATAACAGATATCTGACCGTTGGTGAGTACAAGCGTATCCAGGGATTCCCTGACAATCACTTGTTCTATGGAGATAGGACTGCGCAAATAAGGCAGATTGGTAATTCTGTATGTCCTAAAATAGCCTATTATATGGCGCTGTCAATTAGGGATCAGATTTTTGGTGTGCCGTCAAACATCGAATATCTTCAACCAGACGACGCGCTATCGTTCGACAAGCGAAAGGGTCAAAAAGCCCAGAAGACTAAAGCCATTCATAAAGCCGTACTTGAGAAAAGCTATGATCAACATAATTCTGCATTCACCCCTATCCCTTTTAGGGCATATGTCACGCCAAGTTCAGTCGATAAAGATAATAACTTGAAAGCAGTGGTACATAAGGACGGATCTGTGCGTATTGATGTTTTTGCTGAGGATGTTACGGATGTACAGGCCGAGTTAAATCTAATTGTATATGGAACCATTACAAAAGAAAACCCTATTAAGCTATCTGTTGTTTTGCACGGGAATGGAGAGCAAGGGGTTCAGACAATGTGGAATGCTGTTGATATGTGGGTAAAAAAGACCAGCAATTTCAACTCGCTACTTGAATTATATGGCCATTTTACAGAACCTCATCCCATTTTTGAGGTACAGTCTTTCAAAAGAAAAAGTGATTTACCTATCTTTAAATTTGCTGAACATTGCATGAACTTTGATAATTGCTCCGTCTATTTCTCAAAAAATCTATTGATGGAGATGTGGGGAGATAGTTTTAAACAGACAGGATTTGTTGAACTGGCAAGAACGCTTAGGGGATATCGTTTTGATATTCGAAGCCACGAAACTAATATTGCAATCCCACAAGGGGTTTATATGGTAGCATATCCTTTTACGCTCCCGTATGACAAGCAGATGAATTTCTTTGTTAGAGAGGAGGAAACATGATGGCACGTAAACGCGAAAATACAAGACCAGCAGATTTGGATGTTCAAATTGCGGCTAAATTGGACGAAGCCTATAATATGGCTGAAGAATTCTTTATCAGTAAAAAAGAAGGTATACCTCCCTATGCGGCTTCATTGAACAGTGAATTTGTTGAGGCTCTTGAAAAAATGGCCCAGTATTGTGAAAAGGCATCTGGTGGCTACAGCAATCTTATTACCAGTTTATCGATAAAGGCAGTCTATGGTGATACTGTAGATGTGAGATACCATCAGGTGCAGATTCAAGATAAGACAGATCGTCCCGCAGGGTTTAATTTCAGAGGAGTCTCTGAGAGCGTAATCTATACATGGATGGAAGCGCACGAGTTTCACGGAGCTAAATCCGGCTGGCAAACGCGAACCTTTGAAAGACCTAAGCCATATATGCTGGACTATGACGAGAATATTGGAACAATCAAAGAGCCATTTTTGACCTGCTACGATCAGGTCGAGACAAAAGGACAGAATGCCCTGACAGCCCTCGCATTTTTGTTGTGGAGGCGGATACAGCTAAGAGAAGATTCAAGAGTGATCCTTGCTGTCCCGAAAATTCAGGATGTACTTCAAATTACACAATTATTCGAATCGCATTTCTTTTATAGGTATAAGGACTCCAAGGGAGCATCAAGGCTTCCGGTCCTAGCGCTTTACGCAATATACTCTGTACTCATAGAGGAACTACATCGTTTTGACGGCAAGATTCTCAAACCGCTAGAGGCACATTCTGCTGCGGATGCACAAACTGGCGCGATTGGTGATATTGAAATTATAAACGGAGATGGCACGGCTTTTGAGGCTGTCGAAGTAAAACACGGACTCATTGTTACAACCGCTATGGTAGATTCTGCAAAGCAAAAAATACGTGGTAGTCAGGTGGACAGGTACTACATTCTGACAACACACCATCAGCATGAGCCAAGTGAAGAAGTTTCGCGAGAAGTCGAAAACGTGAAGAAATTACTTGGTTGCCAGCTTATTGTAAATGGTGTAATCCCCACGATAAAATACTATCTAAGGTTGCTTACAACCCCTGGTGCTGTTTTACCGGCTTATGTTAAGATTTTGAATGAGGATGAGGCAATCGGATTTGAACACCGTGATATCTGGAATAAAATTGCTACAGGAGAAGTGTCTATAGACAAATAGAAATCGCGTTTATCTATACCATCTAGAGATATTTTTCCCATCTCGAGATATTTTCCCCCCATAAAGAGAAATGATAGCTTTTTGGGCAAATAAAAAAGCACCGCTTAACCGGGAAATTACCTGGTCAGGCGGTGCTTCTTCGCTTTTGGATAGGACTTAAACCTCGAAAATCGCTGAAAAAAGGGTAAAAAAGAACTCTGTTTCGACTACATTGGTAGTAAAAACAGAGTCTTTATTTGGTTGCGGAGACAGGACTTGAACCTGCGACCTCCGGGTTATGAGCCCGACGAGCTACCAACTGCTCTACTCCGCGATATGAAATGAGGGGCAATGCCCCAAGTGCTTATATAGGATACCACATTTGATTCCGTTTGTCAAGCACTTTTTTGCGGCGCGGCAAGCTGCCGCAGAGGGGGCGGCCCCTGCGGCAGGCCCTGCGGCGATCAGAGGTAGGCCTTCATGGCCTCGGTGGCCTTCTCGGGATCCTCGGAGACGACGACGGTGAAGGACATGTTGTTCGCGGCGCCGAACTTATCGCACCACAGGACGAAGTCCTCGACCTCGGCGACGCCGGCCTCCTCGACGAGCTTGTAGAAGCTGTCGATGAAGATGTGGCTGATGTCGAAATTGCCCGCATGCAGGCCGCTGATGAAGCCCTTCAGGAACGTCAGCGTACCCATGGAATACTCCTGATAGTCGATCAGGCGAACGCGGATATCAATATCGTAACGGAGCTTGGTGCCCTTTTCGATGCAGACCATGCTGCCGGTTTCGTTCTTTACGGCCTCGTTGATGTCGGTGACGAGCTGCTTGGTCTTGCCGGAACCCTTCAGCCCCATGATCAGTTTGACCATCGGATGATCCTCCTTTGTTCTTCCGGCCGCGCCGGTTATGAGAAGGCCCCGGCACCTTCCGGTACACCTTCCCTGATATTTATTTTACCAAGTTTTTACCCGGATTGCAACACCAATTTGCACATTCGTCCCGCCGCGTCCGTCCGTATACAGGACGGCGCATCTAAAAAGACATTTACGGCCGCCTCACGCGCGGCCGCCGCACGCCGGAATGCCGCCCGCAGCCGCGCGGAACGCAAAAACTTTTGCGATGATTGTGCACTATTATGTACAGAAACCGTAGGAAAATCGAGGTAATCCTGTGCTTTCTGCACAAAAAAATTATGGAAAGCGAGATATTTTGCTTTTGGCCTGCAAAAGTGGAGAAAGCGTCCCGGCGCCCTTGCATTGCTCCCGGAAACTTGTTAAAATATTCATACCATGGGGACAAAAAGCTCCCTATTTGGAAATTAGAAGGAGGATCTCTAATCATGAAACACATTTGCACGAAGTTCGTGGCGATGCTGCTGGTCATTGCCATGATCGCAGGTGTGCTGCCGTTTGCGTTTGCGGCAAACGTCGGCCCGTTCACGGATGTGAAGGACACCGACTGGTTTGCTTCGTACGTTCAGTACGTTTATGACAACGGACTGATGAACGGCACCACGACAACGACATTCGAACCGGAGTCGAATCTGACCCGCGCGCAAACTGCCATGGTTCTGTGGCGCATCGCCGGTCAGCCCGCTCCCACCGCCAAGGCCCCCTTCACCGATCTGGTGGATGCATGGTACCGTGATGCCATCGCATGGGCCGCAGAGCAGAAGGTCGTCAACGGCCGCGGCGACGGCACGTTCGACCCCGCAGGCTTCATCACCCGCGAAGAGCTCGTCACCATGATCTGGCGCTACGCAGGCGAGGCCGCCTCCGAGCAGGACCTGAGCAGCTGGCCGGATGCCGGCAAGGTCTATGACTACGCCACCGGCGCCATGAAGTGGGCCGTCGAGACCGGCGTCATCAACGGCAAGGACGGCAAGCTCGCCCCGAAGGACAACGCCACCCGCGCCCAGTTCGCCGCCATCATCGAGCGCTACCTGAAGCTCCATGACACGAAGGCCGACGACATCGTGATCCTCTACACCAACGATGTTCACGCGAACATCACCGGCGGCTCCAGCACAGCCCCCACGCTGACGTATGAGCAGGTCGCCTGGTACCGCAACAACCTCAAGACCCCGTACAGCCTGCTGGTCGATGCGGGCGACGCCATCCAGGGCGAGGCCATCTCCACCCTGACGCACGGCGAAGCCATCGTTGAGGTCATGAATGCCGCCGGCTATGACTATGCCACGTTCGGCAACCATGAGTTTGACTACGGCATGGATCAGCTGCTCGACACCATCGTCCCGGCCGCAAAGTATCAGTACCTGTCCTGCAACTTTGCCAGACTGGACGGCACCGCCATCGCCGGTGTGAAGCCCTATGCCATCGAGACCTTCGGCAGCAAGAAGGTCGCCGTCATCGGCATCAGCACCCCGGAGAGCTTCGTGAAGTCCACGCCGACCTACTTCCAGGACAAGGACGGCAACTACATCTATACCTTCGCCGAGGGCAACGACGGTCAGGACCTGTACGACTCCGTGCAGAAGACCATTGACGCCGCGAAGAAGGACGGCGCCGACTACGTCGTGGCCGTCGCACACCTCGGTGTCGACGAGTCCTCCGAGCCGTGGCGCTCCACGGACGTCATCGCCAACACCACCGGCCTGGACGCCGTGCTCGACGGCCATTCCCACAGCACCATCCCGCAGGAGATCGTCAAGAGCAAGGACGGCAAGGACGTCATTCTCTCCTCCACGGGCACGAAGCTGAACAACCTCGGCAAGCTGACCATCAGCGCCGACGGCAAGCTCCACAGCGAGCTCATCAGCGACCGCGAGATTGAAAAGGACGCCAAGACGAAGGAAGTCGTCGACAAGATCGTCGCAGAGTTCCAGGCCCTGCTGAACAAGGTCGTCGCCCACACGGACGTTGACCTCACCACCCAGAACCCCGAGGGCACGGCCCGCGCCATCCGCAACCGCGAGACGAACCTCGGCGACCTGTGCGCCGATGCTTACCGCGTCACGCTGGGCGCTGACATCGCCATCGTCAACGGCGGCGGCATCCGCGCCGACATCCCCGCAGGCGACATCACCTACAACCAGATCATCAAGGTCCATCCCTATGGCAACATGGCCTGCGTCGTGGAGGCCACCGGTCAGGAGATCCTCGATGCGCTGGAAATGGCCTCCCGCAACACGATGGCCGATTATGTTTCCGAGTCCGTCGATGAGAACGGCAACAAGGTCTATAACGCCGTCGGCGAGATGGGCGGCTTCCTGCAGGTCTCCGGCATGAAGTACACCATCAACACCGCCGTGGAATCCACCGTCAAGACGGACGACAAGGACTTCTTCGTCTCCGTGGAAGGCGCGCGCCGCGTGCAGGACGTTCAGGTCCTGAACCAGACCACCAACACCTACGAGCCGATCGACCCCGCCAAGACCTACACCCTCGCCTCCCATAACTACATGCTCAAGTCCGGCGGCGACGGCATCAACATGTTCCAGGACAACAAGCTCCTGCAGGACGAGGTCAAGATCGACAACCAGGTCCTCATCGACTACATCGTTGATTCCCTCGGCGGCAATGTCGGCGAGCAGTACAAGAACCTCGCAGGCGAGGGCCGTATCACCGTCGTCAATGAAACGAAGCCCGCGCTGAAGGACAATGAGTATGCCCTCAGCACCGAGCTGCCCGACGGCGCAAAGGTCGTCTTCGTCAACCGCTCCGTCAGCAAGGCCATGTCCGCGGCGAATTCCGAGGGCAGCGCCTACAACCGCGCGGGCGTCGATGTCACGCCGGTCGACGGCATCCTGACCACCGATAACGACGAGATCGTCTGGACGGTCGAAAAGACCGAGGGCGGCTTCTTCCTGAAGCGCACCGACGGCAAAAAGCTCTCCATCGGCAATAAGCCCGATGGCGGCACCTACAACAGCATGGGCTTCGACCAGGAGGATAACCCCGTCTGGAAGATCGCCCCGGCAGCCACGGACGGCTGCATCTACCTCCAGAGCGCAACGGCCACCGGCTCCTCCGGCGACCCGAAGAGCGTGGAGTGGTACGCACAGTATTCCAACTTCAGCATGTACTATGTCAGCAGCAGCAACGAAGCGCTGTTTGCCATGGACATGTACGTCAACACCGGCGCGGGGGAACCCGCGCCGGTCGCCACGGTCACGGCCAAGGTCCCTTCCACGCTGCGTGAGGGCGCTGAGATCCCCGCCTACATCACCACTCCGAAGGGCTACAAGGCCGACGGCAGCTTCCCCTTTGTCGTCATGATCCACGGCCACGGCGGCAACCACAACGAGTTTGACGGCTTTGACAAGATCTCCAACGGTCTTGCCGAGCAGGGCTTCGTCGTTGCCACGCTGGACCTCCCCGGCTGCGGCAAGAGCAAGGAGAGCTTCCAGCTCAACACCATGACCAACATGAAGGCCGACGTTCTGGACGTCATCGACTACGTCTGCAAGAACTACGCCGTCGACAAGACCCGCATCGGTGCGTTCGGCTACTCCATGGGCGGCCGCATCACGCTCGAGCTGCTCGCCGAGGGCAAGTACAGCTTCTCCACCATCGAGCTCGTCGCTCCGGCGGAGGACCTCACCGACCTGAAGAACCTGTTTGGCGGCGCCGAGAACTGGGACACCATGAAGGCCGAGGCCAACGAAAAGGGCTATGTTGAATTCACCACGGTCTATGGCCAGAAGCAGCAGCTGAGCAAGGAATGGTTCGCCGACCTCGAGAAGTACTCCGACGGTCTGGTCGAAAAGGCCGCCGAGAACTATACCGGCGACTCCCTTGTCATCTGGGCCACGAACGACGAGGCAGTTTCTCCCTCCGTCTCCTCCGCCGTTGCAACGACGCTTGGCTCCGCCACGCTGAACACCTATGCAGACGGCCACTCCTACAGCTTCTACGGCACGACCGAATACACCATTTCCACCGTCAACAACGGCTCCGTCAACTATTTTGTGAACGAGCTGAAGACGAACGAGACCCGCATCCACGGCTATGTCCAGTCCATCGCCAAGTATGGCAACCTCGAGCTGACGATCCCCGGCTCCGAGCTTGACAAGGCCGGATTCGAATATGGCGATCTTCTGAAGATCACCGTGGACGGTAAGGAATTCACCGTCCCCTATGGCACGAACTACTCCGATGTCGATCAGGGCAGCACGATCCTCCGCAACTCTGAAGGCCATCTGACCCTCGCCATCAACATGGGCGACTTCGCCGGCAAGAACGGCATCGCCACGAAGAAGACCAACGAAGACAAGACCTATGAGTGGTACTACGCTGCCGAGACGAACATCCCCGCCGTCGTGACCATCGAAATGGGCGAAAAGGGCGGCTACTATGACGAGTGGCTCATCCACCAGCTCAAGCGCACGAACAACCGCGAGGACTATAAGAACCTGTCCGACGCCGAGTTCGCCAACTTCCGCAACGTCGCCACTACCGGCATGGGCAAGAACGCCCTGTACCGCTCCTCCAGCCCCATCAACGACGAGATCGGCCGCAACACCTATGCCGATAAGGCCGCCGAGGCCGCGGGCGTCAAGACCTTCATGAACCTCGCCAACGACGAGGCCACCGCGAAGGGCTACGAAGGCTTTGATTCCACCTACTATTCCAAGCAGAACGTCGTCTACCTGAATCTCGGCGTCGACTTCACCGCCGCCGACTTCAAGACCGGCCTTGCCACCGGCCTGCGCTACTTCACCACCCACGAAGGCCCGTACCTCGTGCACTGCACCGAGGGCAAGGACCGCGCGGGCTTCGTCTCCGCCCTGCTCGAGTGCTACATGGGCGCGACCTATGACGAGGTCGTCGCCGACTACATGGTCACCTACTACAACTACTACGGCGTGACGAAGGAAGCCGAGCCTGCCAAGTACGATGCCATCCTCCGCTCCAACATCGTCAAGACCCTGCAGACCGCCTTCGGCGTCGAGGATCTGAAGACCGCCGACCTCAAGCAGGAGGCCACCGACTTCTTCAAGGAGCTGGGCCTCACCGATGCCGAGCTGACCACCCTCACCGCCAACCTGAGCAAGGAATACACGGGCGGCAGTACGGAGCCGGAGACGAAGTCCTATGTGAAGGTCACTGCGGCCCCCGAGGACTGGAGCGGCACCTACCTCATCGTCAACGAGGCCGACGAGACCAGCGCCTATGTCTTCAACGGCAATGACGCTGTCAACGGCTACGTTTCCGCCACGATTGCCAACAGCAAGATCACTTCCAGCACCGAGCTGGACGCCGTCGCTGTCACGATCGAGAAGACCACGGACGGCTACACGCTCAAGGTCAACGGCCAGTATATTTACGGAACCGACGGTAAGAATACGCTGAAGTTCACGGATACTGCTGCCAACGCGGTCAACACCATCACGCTCAGCGAGACCGATGGTGTGATCATCACGAGCAATACTTCCGTCCTGCGCTTCAATGCTGCAAGCAATCAGCTGCGCTTCCGCTATTATAAGGCTTCGACCTATAGCGATCAGCAGGCGATCCAGCTTTACAAGCTGGAGGGCTGATCTGCTGGAACTAGGATTTACAGGCAAAATCCCGCCGGGTCTCCGGCGGGATATTTTTATGCACAGCTTTGGAGCATTTTGTGCAGAAAATTTTAGTATGTGCCTTTTGTAGGGGAGCGGCATGCGGGGAATGGAAAATCGAAAATGGAAAGTGGAAAGTGAAAAGCTTTCAGGTTTGTCATTCCGAGGAGCGAAGCGACGTGGGAATCTCGCAGAACCGGGGTGGATAACAGGGTACTCCCGGCGAAAACGTGACCGGTTGCGTGAGATTGCCACGTCGGCCTACGGCCTCCTCGCACTGAC
>NZ_JBBMFF010000231.1:0-9465 GCF_040096185.1 Faecousia intestinalis
CACAAAGTATTCCTGCGTTTTCCATACCTCGACTTGCCAAAAAATCTCTCGCCATCCGCTCTTGCTGATTGAATCAGTGCTTCCTGTTTTAGCATGGAACCCGGCATATTTCAAGAAACCGGCGGTTGAATCGGTAAAACCGGCCGCCGGAATGTGAATTTTCTGTTTCTTTCCCCGCATTTTACTTTTCTTATGTGGGGGATTGTGATATAATTTCGGATGAAAATCCGACGGAAAGGTCTTGCATCCTATGGGAATCATTCAAAAAATCTTCGGCACCCGCTCGGAGCGTGAGGTAAAGAAGCTTATGCCGCTCGTCACGCGCATCGAGTCCATGGAGGACGAGATGAAGGCGCTGACGGATGAGCAGCTGCGTGAAAAGACGGACGAGTTCCGCAAGCGCTATCAGGGCGGCGAGGACCTCGACGACCTCCTGCCCGAGGCATTTGCCGTCTGCCGCGAGGCGGCGGACCGCGTGCTCGGCATGCGGCCGTACCGCGTGCAGCTCATCGGCGGCATCGTGCTGCATCAGGGCCGCATCGCGGAGATGAAGACCGGCGAGGGCAAAACGCTGGTCGCCATCCTGCCTGCCTATCTCAATGCCCTGACGGGAAAGGGCGTGCACATCGTCACGGTCAACGACTATCTGGCCAAGCGCGACTCGGAATGGATGGGGAAGGTCTATCGCTTCCTCGGCCTCACGGTCGGCCTGATCGTCCACGATCTCAAGCCGGACGAGCGCCGCGCCGCCTATGCTGCCGATATCACCTACTGCACGAACAACGAGCTCGGCTTTGACTATCTGCGCGACAACATGGCTCTTTATAAGAAGGACATGGTCCAGCGCGGCCATAACTTCGTCATCGTCGACGAGGTCGACTCCATCCTCATCGATGAGGCCCGTACGCCGCTTATCATTTCCGGCAAGGGCGAGGAATCGACAAAGCTCTATGAAATGGCCGACTTCTTCGTCTCTGGCCTGCGCCGCAAGGTGTTTGCCACGACGGACGAGAAGGAAATTCAGGACGACCTCGACTGCGATTACTATGTCGAGGAGAAGTCCCGCACCGTCTCGCTCACGGCCAGCGGCATCGCCAAGGCCGAAAAGTATTTCGGCGTGGAGAATCTGTCCGATGTGGAGAACACGACGCTCGTGCACCACATCAATCAGGCCATGAAGGCCCGCGGCGTCATGAAGCGCGATATCGACTATGTCGTCAAGGACGGCCAGGTCATCATCGTCGACGAATTCACCGGCCGCCTGATGTACGGCCGCCGCTATAACGAGGGCCTGCATCAGGCCATCGAGGCCAAGGAGGGCGTGTCCGTCGCCAGCGAGAACAAGACGCTTGCGACCATCACGTTCCAGAATTTCTTCCGCCTGTACGCCAAGCTTTCCGGCATGACCGGCACGGCCATGACCGAGGAGGAGGAATTCTCCGCCATCTACAAGCTCGACATCGTCGAAATTCCGACGAACAGGCCCGTTATCCGCGTCGATCACAACGACGTCGTCTATAAGACGGAGGCGGGCAAGTTCCGCGCCGTCATCCAGCAGATCAAGGACTGCCACGCCAAGGGCCAGCCCGTGCTGGTCGGTACCATCTCCATTGAAAAGTCCGAGTATCTCTCGAAGCTCCTCAAGCGCGAGGGCGTGCCGCACACCGTGCTGAATGCCAAGCACCACGAGCGTGAGGCCGAGATCGTGGCGCAGGCCGGTAAGTTCGGCGCCGTGACGATCTCCACGAACATGGCAGGCCGCGGCACGGATATCATGCTCGGCGGCAATGCCGAATACATGGCGCTGTCCGACCTGCGCAAGCAGGGCCTGCCGGACGAGCTGGTGGCAGAGGCCAATTCCTATGCCGAGACGGAAAATCCCGAGATCCTTGCCGTGCGCGAGAGCTACAAGCAGCTGCTGGCGCAGCACAAGGCCGAGATCGCCGAGGAGGCCGCGCGCGTGCGCGAGGCCGGCGGCCTGTTCATCGTCGGCACGGAGCGCCACGAGTCCCGCCGGATCGACAATCAGCTCCGCGGCCGTGCCGGCCGTCAGGGCGACCCCGGCGAAACGCGCTTCTATCTGTCGCTCGAGGACGACATCATGCGCCTGTTCGGCTCCGAACGCATCATGAATATGATGAACTCGCTCGGCATCGACGAGGACACGCCCATCGACGCCAAGATGCTCTCCAACGCCATTGAAAACGCGCAGAAGAACGTCGAGAGCCGCAACTTCCAGATGCGCAAGAACGTGCTGGAATACGACGATGTCATGAATACCCAGCGTCAGGTCATCTACGAGCAGCGCCAGAAGGTGCTCGACGGCGAGGACCTCTCCTCGACGATCGAGGGCATGATCCACTATGTCATCGACACCGAGGTCGAGGATGCCTTCGCCGGTGCCGACCACTGCGACGACCCGGAGAAGCTGGCGCAGATCAACGCAAAATTTGAGGGCGTCTATTATCCGAAGGGCGCATTCGCCCCGCAGCCCGGCCTGAGCCGCGACGAGGCGAAGGAGCAGCTCTATCCGCTCTTCCGCCAGACCTATGCCGCGCGCGAGCAGGAGTTCGGCGCGGAGCGCATGCGCGAGATCGAGCGCATCATCCTGCTGCGCGTCGTCGACGAGTACTGGATGGACAACATCGACGCCATGGAGGACCTGAAGCAGGGCATCCGCCTGCGCGCCTACGGGCAGACCGATCCAGTCGTGGCGTATAAGCGCGAGGGCTTTGCGATGTTCGACGGCATGATCAACGCCATCCGCGAGGAGACCGTCCGCCGCCTGTATCTGTTCCGCCTGCGCACGGAGGAGGATATCCGCCGCAAGCAGGTCGCAAAGATCACGGCGACCGGCGGCGCTGCCGATAAGACCGTCAAGCAGCAGCCCGTGAAGAAGATCAAGATCGGCGCGAACGATCCGTGCCCGTGCGGCAGCGGCAAGAAATACAAGTATTGCTGCCGCGACAAGGACGAGGCCAAGTCATGAGCTTCCGCGTCCATCGAGAAGGAGAGCTGGAATACCTGACGAGCGATGTGCTGGACGGTGTGGCCCACTGCTTTTCCACCCGCTTCGGCGGGGTGAGCGAGGGCGCGCTCGCCAGCCTGAACCTCGGCACGCACCGGGGCGACCGGCCGGAAAACGTGCTGGAGAATTATGCCCGCCTCGGCCGGGCCGTTGGCTTTGCGCCGGAGGAGACCGTGTTCACGAAGCAGGTGCATTCCGCCCTCGTCGAGCGGGTCGGCCGCGCGGACTGCGGCCGCGGCCTGCAGCGGGAGGCCGAGCACGGCGTCGACGGCCTTGTGACGAACGAGCCGGGCGTTGCACTGACAATTTTCTCTGCCGACTGCACGCCCGTGCTGCTGTTTGACCCAATAGCACGCGCCATCGGCGCGGCCCATGCGGGCTGGCGCGGCACGGCGGCGGGCATTGCGGTCCGCGCGGTCGAGGCCATGCAGCGGGAGTTCGGCTGCCGCCCGGAGAACATCCGCGCGGCCATCGGTCCGTGCATCGGCCCGTGCTGCTTTGAGACGGATGCCGATGTGCCGGATGCCATGCGCGCCGCCCTCGGCAGCGAGGCCGGGCAGGCCATCCGGCCCGCCGGGGCAAAATTCTATGTCGACCTGAAGCGGCTCAATGCTATTTGGCTGCGCCGCGCCGGGGTGACATGCATCGACATCAGTGCCGACTGCACGGCCTGCCAGCCGCAGCGATTCTGGTCGCACCGCCGCGTGGGCAATGCCCGCGGCTCGCTGGCGGCCATCATCCGGCTGCGGGAGGAGGGCTGATATGAAGCGACTGCTTGCCCTCTGCCTGCTGCTTGCCCTGCTGCTGTGCGCCTGCTCTGCGGCCGGTCAGCCCACGCAGCCCATGGAGCAGCCGACGGAGGAGACTGCGGCCGCCCCGACGGAGACGGCCGCCGCGCCGAAGACGTTCGGTCTGTCCTACCTGCCGGAGCACGGCTTCAACCCCTATACCTGCACGGCGACGGTGAACCGCGCGGCGTTTTCGCTGCTGTATGAGAGCCTGTTCGTCGTTTCGTCGCATTTCCGCGCCGAGCCGCTGCTCTGCGAGAGCTTCACGGCCTCAGAGGACGGGAAGACCTATCGCTATACCCTTGTTTCCGGCGTAAGCTTTTCCGATGGAACGCCTCTGACGGCGCAGGACGCCGCCGCCTCGCTGCGCGCGGCGCAGCAGAGCGCGCTTTATTCCGGCAGGCTGGCGCATATGCTGTCCGTCACGGCGGATGACGACCGCACCCTGACGGTCACGCTCGACACGGCGTATGAGAATTTTTCCCTGATGCTCGATGTGCCCATCGTCTCTGCGGCGACGGTACAGAGCAGCACGCCGCTCGGCACGGGACCGTATTATCTCGACGGCGAGGTGCTCCGGCGCAGCAGCCGCTGGTGGCAGACACAGGCCCCGGCCGTGACGGCCGAGACCATCGAGCTGCAGGCGGCCAAAACGCCGAACGACATCCGCGACAATTTCGAATTCGGCAGCACGGACCTTGTGTACTGCGACCCGAATTCCCCGGCAGCCGTCGGCTACCGCTGTGATTATGAGGCGTGGGAAGCGCCGGCGCCCATCCTGCACTATGTCGGCTTCAACCTCTACAGCGGCTGGTTCACGAATGTCGCGCTGCGCCGCGCCTTCACCTACGGCGTCGACCGCGAGGCGATGACGAGCGCCGTCTATAACGGCTTTGCGCAGGCGGCGACGCTGCCCTGCTCGCCTGCCTCCGACCTCTATGACGCGCAGCTTGCTGCGCAGTATGCCTATTCGGCCACGGCCTTTCAGGCCGCCATCCACAATGCCGGCGTGCCGACGTCCGAGACGGACTGTCCCGTGCTGCTTGTGTGCTCGGACGACCCGGCGCGCGTGCGCGCTGCGGAATATCTGTCCTCCTCCATGCAGGAAAACGGCTTCTTTCTCAAGGTCCGCTCGCTGGGCCGCGAGGCCTATGTGGCCGCTCTGCAGGCGGGTAATTACGACGCCTATCTCGGCGAGGTCCGCCTGACGGCGAATTTCGACCTGTCGGAATTCTTCCGCACGGGCGGCGCGCTCAGCTACGGGGCCGTGGCGGACGCTTCCCTGGCCGGCCTCTGCACGCAGGCGCTGGGCAATTCCGGCAGCTATGCCGACCTCTGCGCGCGCCTGCTCGACACCGTGCCGTTCTGCCCCATTGTGTT
Organism: Faecousia intestinalis; assembly: GCF_040096185.1. NCBI lineage: Bacteria > Bacillati > Bacillota > Clostridia > Eubacteriales > Oscillospiraceae > Faecousia > Faecousia intestinalis. Next base: position 5,197 of record NZ_JBBMFF010000231.1, read on the forward strand.
CAAGAGCTACGAGGTCTGCGTCAGCCGCGGTGCGATCGCCTCCATCTCGCCGGGCGTGGACTGCGTGTTCCACAACGCCGCCACGGCGCGCACGCTGGCCGATGCTGACCACTCCTATGACGGCGCGGCAGAGCCGTCCGCACCGACGGATGTATCGGCCGACCCCGCCGAACCCACGGAGCCGACCGATGCGGCGGACCCCACGCAGGAACCCTGATAGAATTTCGCTCCCTCTGAAGCGGATTCCGGATAAGCTCCGGGTTTGCTTCAGGGGGAATTCTTATAACCAACCGAATATCGACATTTTTTCAAAATTATGGTACATACGATGCTAAGATATTGACAGAGTTTCTAAAGTGTGATATTCTGACCTTACCGAGGAATGGAAAGGAGCCGCGGAAAGAGAGATAAGTTAGTCCGTGAATATGTGAGCTAGAATAAGGAAGAAAGGATGCATCATAATGAAACGATGCCGATTGACACGTGTGTGCAGTGCCCTGCTGCTTGTGGCATTGCTGTTCTCCATCACAGTACCGTTCGCTTCCGCCTATTCTGATGTGACTCGTTCTGCTTTTCCAAGTTATTTTGATGCAATCAACTACGTGACTGATAATGGCCTGATGAATGGCACATCATCGACCACTTTTGAACCCAACACGGTAATTAGCCGTGCGATGATCGTTACGACTCTGCATCGTTTGGCGGGAAGTCCGGCAAGCTATGCCAGTGTCAACTTTACCGATGTATCAAGTTCCGCATGGTATTACAATGCGGTTCGCTGGGCTGTAAAGTATGGTATTACTACAGGCGCAACGACAACAACGTTTGAACCGGATAGCACAGTTACAAGAGAACAGGCGGTAACCTTCTTCTACCGGTACTTGCAGAAGTATCGTGGAGTAACGCCGATTGTAGATATGTCGATTACATCGTGCGGAGACTATGCGAATATATATGACTATGCGATTACCCCGTTCCGCTGGGCTGTGAGTAATGGCATCGTATATCCGGATTCGTCCTCTAATAAGCGCCTATATCCCAAAGCCGGTGTCTATCGCAAGGAACTTGCATTATGGATTTGCCGCTTCGGGACGAATGTTGAGGGTATACGGGCTGGAATAGACAACTTCTCTTTTTCCAATACGAAGCAGTACTTTGCATCTGCTACTGCATCTGATATGGTGACAACCGTGAAACCCCAAAAGTACCTGATTTCAACTGCAAATTATAATAAGTTATTATCGCTTGCAACCGAAACAGAGGAAGCGCTTATTGGCATGTTTGTCCGGAACACGGAATGGATAGGGTCTTGTTACGGCCTGAGCATGTCCTTGATGCTGGATAAATACGGTGTGATTGATCTTAATGGGAATTATACAAATTCCTGTAAGACAATTTACAGCATGCCACAGCCCTCTAATGTGACTGATAGCCATCACAAGACAGTCTTAAACCGGACAGGATCGATTCGTTTTACGCAGTTGGAAGATACCATTAATTATTATCATCTATCACAATTCATAGAGTCAAAGGTAAACCTTTCCAGCTGTGGCGGGGAGTTCGATAATAAACCAAACGCTTCCGGTACACCGGCAAAGGGATTGGTAGACAGTCTGGCTAAGGGCGGCATTGTAATGGTCAATTATTCTATTGAATCTACCATGAGTAATTCGACATGGGGACATTCGGTTCTCTTATATGGGAAACCAATCCTAAATAACGGTTATTATATTATGAAATCAAATGCTGGGACTCGATGGACAGCAATACACCGGCAAAGCTTCGCGTAAAGAGCGATTATAAATCATGCTATTTTGTGACAAGTACAGGGACAATAGGACCATCTCATGTGAATTATTATTCGTCCTATTACGGACTGCTTTCCTTTGATATTGACGGAGCCAATAATGGCCGCGCGGCAAGTCCAAGTAAGCAGGAGAGTACGACTTGGATTTATGCCGATACAAATGCAGATTGTACGATCACAAATGCTGACGGAGAAGTGCTGCGGTCGGAGTATGGTATTTCTTCCGGCGACATGGAAATTTTAGATACGAAGATGATCGTTCTTGGTGAAGGTATGCCGGCACGGATGGCTTGGAAAGTACGGGCCAGTGAGAGCTTCCATTTTGAGACAGAGTCGGATGAATGCGGCTTCTATGCCGAGATCGATGAGGAGCTATATGCTGTGACGGGCACGGGGATTTCCACTGTGGACGTTTCAAAAAATAAAATTAATGTGACGGGCTTCGATATCAATTATCGTGTGACTAGTACTGCCAGCATGGAAGACCATCACTATATCTGTTACTATGGAAACGAGCCGGAAAGTCTTGAACTATCCCTTGACGGCACTGCACCGCTAATGATTACCGAAGGGAATCAGCATGCGGAGATCGTTGATGTACGTGATTTGTCTTCACGGCAAGTTTCGTAATATTGGGACAACATAGTATTGCAATTGGGGTGATATCCTATGAAAATGAATAAGTCATTACTATGCCTCTTTTTGAGCCTTATACTGCTCCTCACGGCCTGCGCACCGGCGGCAGTTCAGACCGAGCCGCCCACGGAGGCCCCTACCGAAGCGCCGACGGATGCTCCTACCGAGGCCCCTACCGAAGCACCGACGGAGGCTCCAACTGAGGCCCCTACCGAGGAACTGACAGAGGCTTTGCCGGAGGAGACGGAGGCCCCGACGGAGCCGCCGGAGCGTCCGGAGCATACTGTGAAGATTCAGGTTTCCGTGAACTGTGATTGCACGATTACCAACGCGGAGGGGCAGACTGTCCGTCAGGGGGATGACAGCGGACCGGAGGGCGATCTGGCGATTTACAGCACCGGTCTTTATGGCTTTTGTACCGGTACCCTGCCGATGGAGGTGTGGGAGGTTGCGGCCAGTGACAGTTTTACGATGGAGACGACGACGTCGCCCAGTGCCTTCTGTGCGGAGATCGGGGATGCATTTTATGCCGTGACGGAATGTACCGGCGTTACCCGCATTGAGTTCCGCGACGGCTATATCAAACTGTCCGGCTCGGAAATGACCTATAAGATCCTCACAACCTCCCACGCGCGGGAGCGGCAGTATTTCTGCATCACCGGCACGGGCACGACGGAGATCGAGTTCCCGATCGAGGATGTCCTGGCCGCCAGCCCGATCGGAGAGACCTACCGCGTGGAGCGGTGTACGGTTTAAGAGACTGACATTCGGAACGTGGAGGACGCGTTATGAGAAAATTATCCGGAATTTTTGCGGCACTTCTGCTGCTCCTCTCGGCCTGTGCACCGGCGGCGGCCCCAACGGAGGAGACAATGCCCGAGACGCAGGGCGAGGAGCTTGTTTCGACGCTCAGCATGCTGCCGAAGCAGGCCATCTCCATCCACCGGGCCGAAACTCCGGCGGAGGAGGACACGGAGACGGACAGGACCGATATCGTGTTCGTGCCGTACTATGCGTCTGTCGAGCAGCTGACGAGCAACTCGTGGGTGGACCAGACGCATGCCACAAAGTCGACCGTCCTGAACCTGACAAAGACGGATGCCGTCGAGGTCAAATGGGAGGCAAACGCGCTCCTTGCGGGCGGCCGCTGGGTCACGTCGCAGGAGGAGCTGCAGACGGTCTGCTCCTATCTGCGCAGCCGCGCGGAGGACGGGGTGCTGCACCTGACGGACGAGGCCTGCAGCGCGCCCGCCGAGGCGTTCGGCAGCGCCGACTTCTTTGCGGAGCAGAAGCTGCTTTTGATCGACCTCTGCCGTCTGGGCAGCGACACCCTGCTCGACCCGGTCGTTCTCCGCGCGGAGGACGGCACGGTGGACATTACCCTGCGGATGTCCGCGCCGACTGTCGGAGAGGTGCGCGGAAACGGCATGCTCTGCCTGATCCCCGTCCCGGCCGACTGCACCGGCGCGGAGATCACGCTGTATCCTGAAGGGAAATAAGGAAATGAAACGAGCTGCGCCGGGAGGGATGCGTCCCTCCCGGCGCAGACTGTTGTTATCATGGCAGCTGCTCCCGGATTTGCCATTGCAAGGGCGCTCTGCGCCCGTGGCGCCCTGAGCGCGAAGCGCGAGGAAGTGCCCTTGGGGTGCAATCTCGGAAAGGCACTTCCAATTTGAAATAGCTGTCGTTAAAATGGTAAAAACCGATTGCGTCTGTAGCGGCGTTCCCTGAGCGCCTTGCAGACCAGCAAGTTATGTGGTAGCATCGTCGACCGCACCAGTCCCCAGATTTGTCATTGCGAGGCCGATCGGAAGAGCGTCGTGTAG